>JALZJW010000051.1 GCA_030859565.1 Pseudomonadota bacterium | reverse complement strand
CTCGTCAGCGGGCGCGCGCTCATCCTGGGCGGGGTGAGCATTCCGCACGACCGCGGCCTGCTCGCCCACTCCGACGGAGACGCGCTGATTCACGCTATTTGCGACGCGCTATTGGGAGCGGCGGCCCTCGGCGATATCGGTAAGTTTTTCCCGGACACCCAGCCAGAATGGAAAGGGGTGGACAGCCGGGTGCTGCTGCGCGAGGTGGTGGCGATGCTCGAGCGGAAAGCATTCCGCATTGCCAACGTCGATGCCACGATCGTGGCGCAACGCCCGAAGCTCGCACCGTACTTTCCCGCCATGCGGGAAAACCTTGCCGCCGATCTCAAGGTCGCGATAGAAAGGGTCAACGTAAAGGGAACGACGACCGAGGGCATGGGCTTCGCCGGGCGCGAGGAAGGCATCGCCGCCCATGCCGTCGCACTGCTCGAAGACTAATCGACGGGGACGCAACCGCCGGTGTGGAAACGCGAACATAGCCAATTTTCATGCCGTCATTCTCGGACTAAATTACTGGACACGCGAGCGCTTGTATTTTTTCGTTCGAAATCGTCTGGTAAAGGACCGGTTACCGGACAGACAGGATTATCAATCTTTGGCAATTATTGACTATAATGCCATAAGCTTAAGATAAGGCCCCCTAACAGACATCAGGGGTTGCTATGACAATGAACGTCAATCTCACGCCCCAGTTGGAGGAAATGGTCCGTCAGAAGGTATCCTCCGGCCTGTACACCTCGGCCAGCGAGGTGGTCCGTGAGGCGCTGCGCCTTATGGAAGAGCAGGACCGCATCCACGCCGCTAAGCTTGAACAGTTGCGGGGGGACATTCAGGAGGGCTTGGAGAGCGGCGATTCCACGCCCTGGGACCCCGAGGAAATAAAGCGCGAAGGCCGAAAGCGGCGAGCAATGCGGTTAAGCAAAAACGCCGGTGCGTAAATGCCGGTCATTACGCAGCGCCCGCGTGCCAGAGACGATCTTGCCGAGACGCAGAAGTCGTAGCCTGGTTAGTCGCGCAGCGACGTAACCCGGGAATCAAAGCTCATTCTCCCCAGATTTCGCTGCGCTCAACCCAGGCCGCGCGCTGCTCGAAGAATAATCAACGGGGACGCAACCGATCGCCGGATCTCGATTCAAAGCCGGCCGATATAAAGTCCCCGGCTCGGCTGCTCAGGTTACGCTAACGTCGGCCCGGTACGCAGACTCGCGCGTGCTTTAACAACCTCCTGCGTAGCAAGACATTACGCGTCCACGTAAAATGGCTGAGCGGTTGCCAAGCTAAGCACTGGCCAAGGGCGAGCACAAAAAATCACTTGTGGATAGGTTTGAGACTAAATGGACAAGTTCGACCGCGTCTACCAGATCCATCAGATCCTCTCCGCCCGTAGAACCCCTGTTGGGTGGCCCGAGCTGACGGCGGCCCTCGAGAACTACAGGATGGGGGATCCGAGTCTCACTGTTTGAGACTGAGATTCGCTAAACTTCTCCTTAATGGAACAGAAATCCTATTGGCATTACTGGGGGAAGGCTCAACCCGATGCATCAGAAGCCACGACTTGGCATCCGCTCGCATATCACAGTCTGGATGTGGCGGCGGTGGGTATTGAATATCTCCGTCGCACTCCGTCCGTCCGCGCTCTGCTGATGCGCGGACTGCGAATCGAGAATGAAAGGGCGCTTGAAGGCTGGATTGCACTCTGGCTCGCGCTGCACGACCTCGGGAAATTCTCCGAAGCGTTTCAAAGCCAAAGGCCCGATCTTTTCCAGGAACTACGCGGACGGACACCCGATTCCGGCAAGGGCTATCGGCTGCGCCACGACAGCCTCGGAATGTTGTTCTGGCAAGGTGTTCTCGGCCGGCAAGCCGTAGAAGAGCAGTGGTTCGGTCCGGAAACGGAGTCCGCGCTCGACGGACTCGACTTCTGGATGCGTGCGGTCACTGGCCATCACGGCCAGCCGCCAAAGGTATCCGGCGAGTTCTGGGAGCAGCACTTCGACCGCAGGCAGGACCGCGCCGCCATTCTAGAGTTCGTTGCCGAAGTGCGTTCGCTGCTGGTAGGTGACGCTGTTGCTGCGATTCCGGCCGCTCAGGATGCCGAGACCTTCCATCGGTCGAGCATGGAACTTTCATGGTGGATCGCCGGGCTGGCGGTGCTCGCCGACTGGCTCGGATCGAACACGGATTTCTTCCGCTATTGTGCGGCCCCCGATCGCCCGCGGCCGCTGGCGGATTACTGGGAACACGCGACAAGGCAAGCTGTAACGGCTCTGGATGCCGCCGGCGTATCACCGGTTCGCAGCGAACGCACGCTGAGCTTTGCCGAGCTTTTTCCGGACATCGCGGCCCCCTCTCCGCTGCAAAGCTGGGTCGCGACGGCCGACTTGCCGCACGGGCCGCAGATCTATCTGCTGGAGGACGTGACCGGCGCCGGAAAGACTGAAGCGGCAGTAACGCTCGCGCACCGATTGATTGCAGCGGGTTGTGCGGATGGTTTCTTCATCGGTTTGCCGACAATGGCAACCGCCAACGCGATGTACGGCCGCATCGGGAAGGTTTATGCAAAACTGTTCTCGGAGCGTGCAAGCCTTGCGCTCGCGCACGGCCAACGCAATCTTGTCGAAGCGTTCGCGGCATCCGTCATCCCGCCCGGCCCTGGCGACGATGATGCACAACAGGTTGATGAAACGGCCACCGCACGTTGCACGGCGTGGCTTGCCGACCACAACAAGCGCGCGCTGCTTGCACCGACCGGCGTCGGTACGCTGGACCAGGCGCTTTTAGCCGTACTGCACAGCAGACACCAGTCGTTGCGTCTGCTTGGTTTATTCCGCAAGGTACTGGTCGTTGACGAGGTTCACGCCTGTGATGCCTACATGCAGGGCGTGCTGGAGACCCTGCTCGAATTCCACGCGCGCGCCGGCGGTAGCGCAATTCTGTTGTCCGCCACCCTTCCGAAGCGCATGAGACAAGCGCTGTTGAACGCGTTCGCGCGTGGTTGCCGGTTGCCGGCACCCGAAACCGCTGCGCAGACTTACCCTTTGGTCACCCAGTGGCACTGCGCCAACCCGGATGCACTCGTGGAGAAGGACTTGCCAACCCGGGACGATGTCCGGCGCACGCTCGCTGTGCATTACGTCTGCAGTGAAGAGGAAGTCGTCGCTGCCATTGACGCGGCGCTCGCGGATGGAAAGTGCGTATGCTGGATGCGAAACACGGTCGCGGATGTGTTGGCTGCACACGCGAGATTCAAAGATCGTCTGCCGGCCGACAAGCTGACACTGTTCCACGCACGATTCGCTTTGCGGGACCGTCTGAACATTGAAAGCAAGGTACTCGAAAAGTTCGGTTCGGACAGCAAGCCGGCGCTCCGTAGTGGGCAGCTGGTTATCGCGACGCAAGTAGCCGAACAGAGCCTCGACGCCGATTGGGACTTTGTCGTTAGCGACCTCGCCCCTATCGACCGCCTGATTCAGCGTGCTGGCCGGCTGCAACGCCATCCGCGCGACGAGCGCGGGCGGCGCCTGCGCGATCCGGCGGCACGTGACCGGCGTGGCACACCCTGCCTATGGGTGTTTGGTCCGGCGTGGGTGGACGATCCGCCGGCCCGCTGGTTCAAGGCGGCCTTTCCAAAGGCTTCCGGCGTCTACCCGCATCATGGGCAGCTCTGGCTGACAGCCAAGCTCTTGAAAGGTGACCGCATCGCCATGCCGGATGATGCACGCCAGCTTATCGAAAACGTATTTGGGGACGACACAGCAATCCCCGAGGGACTTCAGTCGAATGCCAACGCAGCGGAAGGACGGGGTTACGCCGATGCCAGCGTCGCTCAGCAAAACACCGTGAAGCTGGAAACAGGCTACGTGCGCGGTGGCATCGACTGGTGGAGCGAAGCCAAGACGCCATCCCGCCTCGGCGAGGCGAGCATGAACGTGCTGCTGGCGTGCTGGGAGGGCGATCACCTGCGGCCGTGGGCAGAGGGACCTCATGGCTGGGCGTACAGCAGCGTCCGTGTTGCCGAGCGCCTGATTGCCCGCGCGGCGGATCCCTCTGGCCCGGCGCGCAAGACCGCAGTTGAGCAACTGCTGCAAACGTTGCCGAATAAAGGGCGGTGGTCAGTCTTGCTGCCAATGGATGAGACGCCGCGGGGATGGGCTGGCGACGCGTGGAGCGCGCCGACGAGTCACAAGATGGAGCGACTCTTGAAATGGGTGTATGACCCGCTCACGGGTCTACGCCAGGTTGATGAGAACACCACGCAAGACGAGGAGGGAGAATGAATCTTCTGAACGAGCCGTGGATGCCGGTGCGCCGGTGCGACGGCAGCCGCGAGTGGATTGTGCCGCACCAGATTTCCGATCCGGATATCGTCGCCTTCGATGCCGACCGGCCGGACTTCAATGGTGCGCTGGCGCAGTTCGCCATCGGTCTGCTGCAAACGACCACGCTAATGGATAGCCCGAAGGCGTGGAGGCAGTTGTTCGCGAATCCACCGGATGCCGCGACGTTGGAGAGCTGGTTTGCACCGGCCGCGGCGGCATTCGAGTTCGATGGCGAAGGCGCTCGGTTCATGCAGGATCGCAGCCTAAAAGCGGACGAGGGTACGGTAAACGAGATCGGTGCTTTGTTGATTGAGTCTCCGGGTGACAGTACGCTAGAGAAGAATATCGACCACTTCGTCAAGCGGGGTCAGGTCGGGGCAATGTGTCCCTGTTGCGCGGCGACTGCGCTGATGACATTACAGATCAACGCGCCAGAAGGGGGGAGAGGATACTTGACCGGGCTTCGCGGTGGCGGCCCGCTGTCCACACTCATCGTCAACCAGCCGCCGCGCAGCCTGTGGCACGACATCTGGCTCAATGTGCAGGAGCGCTCGACGTTCCAAGCGCGAGGAGGGGATGCGACCAAGACGGCCGGTTACTTCACCTTTTCGTGGCTTACGGACATTGGCACGATTCAGAAGGAGGGCGGAGAAACCGCACCGATCCAGGTACATCCCGCTCACGCTTATTGGGCCACGCCGCGACGCATCCGGTTGGATTTTGATTCGGTCTTGGCGGGCAGTTGCGGCATCTGTGACAGATCGTCGAAAGTGCTTATACGGCGGTACAACGAGAAAACAAAGGGTTGAATTACCCAAGCGTCCTTTGGGAGCATCCACTATCGCCATATCGCGAAGCGAAGGATGGATGGTTGCCGCTACGTCCCCAGCCTGGAGGGATTGGTTATCGCCACTGGCTCGCTTGGGTACTGGGCTTGAGTTCTGACAAAAAGAAACAGCGTCCCGCTCGCGTCGTTGAACATTTTCTCGAATTCCGTCGCCCGCAGCTAGGCGGGCAGTTGCACTTGTGGGCTTTCGGATACAACATGAAGAAAGACAAAGCTCGTTGCTGGTACGAGTCTCACCTACCGCTCTACGGTTTGGCCGATTGCGAGCGCGAAGCGCAGCGCCGTGTTGAATCGGAGGTTGGTGTCTGGCTCGGCGGGGCAGAGATGGCTGCGTTCTGCCTACGCGAGGCGGTAAAGAACGCATGGTTCAGTGGCGATGCGCGCGGCGATTTCAGCGCCATCGATGCAAGCTTCTGGAGCCACACCGAACCCGATTTCTATCGTCAACTCAAGGGCCTGATCGAATCCGCTCGGGATGGTCGTGACTATGACGCCCTCCCTGTTCGCGAGGCTTGGCATTGGTTGCTGATCAAGACCGCAACCGATTTGTTCGACAACGAATTCGTCGGCGCTGGCGCGATCGAGCGCCAGAACCCCCATCGCGCGGCGAAGGCTTTCCAGCAACTTCACAGGAATCTACGTGGGCCGAAGATGCGTCAGGCGCTCAGTTTGCCGCCGCTTGACCCGCCCAAATTCAAACGCGACAGCAAAGCCGCGCAACGCGCGGCGTAAGGAGAGAGCATGTCTATCCATTTCAATCAGGAAACAGCCGTCGGTAAGGTTCTGTTCAATTGGTGGAAGGGGCTTGAGGATGACCGCGCCAGCCGCGCCATTCTGCGGCGCGCGTCCACTATCACGGCCGTTTCACTGACACCCCCCTATCAACGGCTCTACCGGCGCCTGCGCGGCGCCGGTTGGGCCGATGAGACCCGGTCCTATCACAACGACCGCCTCGCCGCCGCCATCGGCTTGCTCTCGCATGTGAAACAGAACGACGAACGGGCACTTGTGAAGAGCATGAGCCAGTGCGAGGGGGCTGGGGATCGGCCTTGCGTCAGCGAGTTGCGGTTCAGGCGCTTGCTGGAGTCGCCGGATCTGGATGCCTTGTTCATCGGTCTGCGCCGTGTGTTGCCGCTGATGAATCACGGCGTCAACGTGCTCGGTCTAGCGAATGATCTTGTGCATTGGGGCGACGACGTGAAGAAGCGCTGGGCCTACAGCTATGAATGGCCCGAGAAGTCCAAGAACTGAATCGCCACTCAACTATTCTGAGGGAGCCAAAATCATGTCTCGCTTTGTCCAACTGCACCTGTTGACCAACTACCCACCGTCCAACCTGAACCGTGATGACACCGGCAGACCGAAGACCGCGCTGGTCGGCGACGCCACCCGCTTGCGCATTTCGTCCCAAAGTCAGAAGAGGGCATGGAGAACGTCTGACGTCTTTGAGGTATCGCTGGGCGGTCATCTTGGGACGCGTACCAAGATGATGGGTATGGAAGTGTTCAAGGCGCTCAAGAATGCCAAAGTGGCCGAGAAGGCAGCGCGTGACTGGGCCAAGTCCATCGCACAGCAATTTGGCAAGTTGAAGTCCGACAAGAAGGCGGAGAAGGATGAAGACTTGCAGATAGAGCAACTTGCCCACTTCAGTCCCGAGGAAAAGGCGGCGATTGATGAGCTAGTGAAAGCCTGCGCGGAGCGGAATAGTGCGCCGACCGAAGACGAACTGAAGCTCCTGAGCAAACCGAAAACTGCCGTCGACATCGCGATGTTCGGCCGCATGCTTGCGGATTCCCCCGCGTTCAATATGGAGGCTGCGGTGCAGGTGGCACACGCGATCACGGTTCATAAGACCGCCGTGGAGGATGATTATTTCAGCGCCGTGGACGACCTGAACAAGGGAGTCGAAGACAAGGGCGCCGGCCACATCGGCGAACGCGGCTACGGAGCGGGATTGTTCTATCTCTATGTCTGCATCAATCGGGACCTGCTGAAGGACAATCTCGGCGGCGATGAAGCGCTGACGGGAAAGGCGCTGGAGGCGCTGATCCACGCAATAACCAAGGTGTCGCCGACTGGGTTGCAGAACAGTCACGCCTCGCGCGCCTACGCGAGCTATGTATTGGCAGAAAAGGGTGACCAACAGCCGCGCTCGCTCGCGCAGGCGTTTCTCAAGCCCGTGAAGCCGTTCGACGACGAAGACATGCTCGACAAGGCAGTCAAGGCCATCGCGAAACGTCGCGACAATTTCGATAAGGTTTACGGCGCTTGCGCGGACGCGCGATACGAAATCAACGTGGAAACAGGAGAAGGCTCGCTGGCTGAATTGGTCACCTTCGTACAGGAGTGAGCGACATGGAGTTCCTGGTCTTTCAACTTCAAGCACCGCTGTCGTCGTGGGGAGATACGGCGGTGGGCGAGTATCGCGGCAGCTACGAGCATCCCGGCGAGTCGGCCTTGATCGGGTTGCTCGGTGCGGGACTCGGAATGCGACGCGAGGACGAAGCTGCTCACACGGCGCTGCTGCAGGGCTACGGTTTCGCGGTAGGTGTCCAATCCAGCGGCAAGCTGCTGCGTGACTATCACACCGCGCAGGTACCAGGGCGAGCAGCGCTAAAAGGCCACCCGCATGCCACGCGGCGCGACGAACTGAGCGTGCCCAAGGATGCTCTCAATACTATCCTGTCGACCCGTGACTACCGACAGGGTGCCGCTTGCTTGGTTGCGATTCAACCACGCCGTGATCCGCCACACTCGCTCAAAACGCTGGCGGACAAGCTGCACAAACCGCAGTTCGTGCTATATCTTGGCCGCAAGTCGTGCCCACCTGCCGTGCCACTTTATCCTAAGATCATCACTGCCGATTCGGTGCGAGCTGCGTTCGACGACTACATCGCCCGAATTAAGGTACGACGCGAGGAGCAAAAGGATCGAAAAGGCCGCCTGCCGCTAGAGCCGGTTAGTCAGGTGACCCGATTGATGTGGGGCGACGGCATTGAAGCCGGTGTTTCCCCTGATCTCAGTATGCCTCGTAAAGACCGGCTAATCAGGCGGCGAGGCTGGCAGTTTGGTGACCGGATCGAGCATGTCGCACTGATACAAACGGGAGACTGAGCGTGTATTTCAGCTTAATCAAACCGAAAGAAGGCCGAGAGCGGGATGCGGCCCACGAGTGGGCGCGTGGGCCATACGCGGAGCACCAGTGGCTGTGGCAGTTTTTCCCCGCGCCAGAGGGCACGCGCCGGGATTTCCTTTTTCGACGATGGGACATCGAAGGTATGCCAAAGTTTTATGTAGTATCGAAGCGACCACCCAAACTGCTGAGTAACGCATGGAATGTTCAGACCCATGACTACGCGCCCAAGCTAGAGGCGGGCGCCAGACTCGGCTTCGATCTGCGTGCTAACCCGGTGGTCGCGCACAGCGGGGAGGGCAAGCATGCACGCCATGATGTCGTGATGCAGGAAAAGAAGCGGCTTCTTCAAGAACGCGGTCTCTCACGTTGGAAAGAATGGGAGGATGATGACCGGCCAGCGCTCTACACGCTCGTCCATAGGACCTGCGGCGCGTGGCTGCGCGCACGTGCATCGCGACTCGGTTTCCAATTGGATGAGGCGAGTCTTGCCGTGGATGGTTATCAGCAGCATAAAGAAGGGAATGGCAGGCTGCGCTTTAGCTCTGTCGACTTGAGCGGCAAGCTAACCGTAGTCGGCCCAACTGCATTTGGCGTTGCGTTGCGTGACGGCGTCGGCCCCGCCAAAGCCTTCGGCTGCGGATTGATGTTAGTACGGCGTATCTAGTTCGTCGCGTGCTACGATCGGTTGTGAACGTATGGCGGAAGGTGGAACCATCATGGGATCGATATCGGTAAAGCAATTTCTTGAGCATCCTGACCGACTGCTGTCAGAGGCGCAGGGTGGAGAAATCGCCGTTGTGACTCAAGACGGCGAACCCGTTTTCATGGCCGTGCCCATGGGTGCAAGTCTAGACCCTAAGAGGGTTTGCTTAGAGATCGCGGTTTCTCTGTTCGACAGGGAGCAAATCAGTATCGGGATGGCATCGCGCATCGCAGGCCTGTCCATCAGCGAGATGATCGACGAGCTTGGCAGGCGCCAGATCCCCGTGGTTCGCTACTCCGAGGAAGAGCTTGCGGAAGAAATGAAGTATGTCCGCGGCCTTACTGGTCGCCGATAGCAGTCCGCTCATAGCACTTGCGCGGCTCGATCTGTTGGGGCTGCCCGCCCGCTATTTCGATTCCGTCCTCGTTACGTCATCGGTTTGGACGGAGGTCACGCGCAAGCCCCGTGAGGATGAGACGGCCCGATTGTCGGCTGCGGCTGACACCAAGCTCTTTCGCGTGGTCCCTGATCCGGAGACTCTTCCGACAATACTGTTACGGGCGGGCATTGATGTTGGTGAACGCAGCGTCCTCGCCCTCGGGTTCGAACTGAGCGCCACCCTGCTCATCGACGACCGCCGCGCTCGAAGAGTCGCCGTGGAGTCGGGGCGGCCAGTCATCGGCACCCTGGGGACTATTGGTTCGCGCGCGCGAGGAGGGTTTCATAACGACGCTTCGTCCGCTCATCGAACGCCTGAAAACGACGGGTTACTTCATGCCGAGTGATCTCGTTACCAAGGCGCTTGCCTCCTTGGGCGAATGAGGTAGCGATGTGGCCGAGTTCCTCCCGCCGCTGAAGCCGATTCCGATCAAAGAGCGGCTTTCCATTCTGTATGTCGAGAAAGGAAATCTCGATGTGCTCGATGGCGCATTTGTCGTTGTCGACAAGAATGGGGTTCGCACGCACATCCCTGTGGGTGGCGTGGCCTGCTTGATGTTGGAGCCCGGCACCCGCGTATCGCACGCCGCGTGCGCACTGGCGGGGCGCGTGGGCACTCTGCTCGTTTGGATTGGAGAAGCGGGAGTACGCCTGTACTCCGCGGGGCAACCGGGCGGCGCCCGCGCGGATCGGCTCCTTTATCAGGCAAAGCTCGCGCTCGATCCGGATCTGCGCCTCAAGGTCGTGCGCAGGATGTATGCACTGCGGTTCGGCGAAGAGCCACCGGCTCGCCGCAGCGTCGATCAATTGCGCGGGATCGAAGGCGCGCGCGTGCGGGAGATGTACAAGCGCATGGCGAAGAAGTACGGGGTGGAGTGGAAAGCGCGGGACTACGATCCTGAGACATGGGACGCGAGCGATGTTCCCAATCGTTGCTTGTCTGCCGCGACGGCGTGTCTCTACGGCGTGACGGAGGCGGCCGTGCTGGCGGCGGGCTATGCGCCGGCGGTCGGATTTATTCATACGGGGAAACCGCTCTCATTTGTCTATGACGTAGCGGATATCTACAAATTCGATACCGTCGTTCCGATCGCGTTTAAGATCGCCGCGTGCAACCTGGTGAAGGTGGAGTAGGAGGTGCGGTTGGCGTGCCGAAATATATTTCGCGAAACGAAGCTGTTGGAGCGGATCGTCCCCGGGATTGAGGAAATGCTCGCCGCAGGCGGAATCGAGCCGCCCGCGCCGCCGGAAGACGCCGTGCTACCCGCGATTCCGAACCCGCAAGGCTTGGGCGATGCTGGTCATCGTTCTTGAGAATGCACCGCCTCGGCTGCGCGGACGCCTTGCGATTTGGTTGCTGGAGATTCGAGCAGGTGTCTACGTCGGAGATTATTCCGCGAAAGTGCGCAACTATATCTGGAGCCAAGTCGAGGAGGGCATCGAGGACGGCAACGCCGTCATGGCCTGGCGCGCCAATAATGAGGCCGGTTTTGATTTTGTAACGCTTGGACAGAACAGGCGCATCCCCGTAGAGCTTGACGGGGCGAAGCTCGTGTCGTTCCTTCCGGAAACGGCGGGCCCCGATCTTTAAAAATATGGATTACAATCGGCCCGCCGGGGCAGCTTTGGTCTGCCCTTCGGCGCCTTTGCGACTGCGATATCGGCTGGTAGATTAGGATGACCTTGATTATTGTTTAATAATCAGGGAGATGGAGGAAGTCTGTTCCCCGCACGCGCGGGGATGAACCGGGACCAACACAAGGAGCATGACATGAACGGACCTGTTCCCCGCACGCGCGGGGATGAACCGGCATGATGGGCCGGACCGCCGGCTTCGACTTCCTGTTCCCCGCACGCGCGGGGATGAACCGTGTACCTTGATGACGCCTTCGCGGCTGGCCTGCTGTTCCCCGCACGCGCGGGGATGAACCGATTGTCGATCGGTTTCTCCTGCCGGCCATCGACTGTTCCCCGCACGCGCGGGGATGAACCGCAGAGTGGGCCCGGTTCACGGACCGCTACATCAACTGTTCCCCGCACGCGCGGGGATGAACCTTGCGGCCGAGGAAGATAAGCCCGTCATCGAACCTGTTCCCCGCACGCGCGGGGATGAACCGGCTTAAACCTGGGGTGGGGTGTGCGGAGACCTCTGTTCCCCGCACGCGCGGGGATGAACCCCCACAATGCCGCCACCCACCGGGGCCGTCGCCCTGTTCCCCGCACGCGCGGGGATGAACCGGTCGGGAGCTCGTCCTCGATGATCGAGACTCGCTGTTCCCCGCACGCGCGGGGATGAACCGTGAGTTTCGAGCACATACAGGATACAGGCGTTCTGTTCCCCGCACGCGCGGGGATCGAAGGCGCGTGCCGTCACCTCATCAAGGATCGGATGGACATCACCGGCGCGCGCTGGGGATTGGAAAGCGCCGAGGCTATCCTGAAATTACGCTACCTGCGCTCAAGTGGCGACTTCGAGGCGTCCTGGGTGTTCCACAAGGCCCAAGAGCTCAAGCGTAATCATACCTCTCGCTATCCTCTGAAGGAGGCTGCTTGACTTCAATGAACGTCGTTCTAAAAGAGCCGCACCCAATCTAATTCAGAACCGCCGGTTCAATGTGGTGTTCACGACGAATTTCGACGACTTGGTCAATGAGGCACTGACCACTTTCCTCGGTTACAACCCCGTCGTCTGCGCCGCCGACTCGGAAGTCGCGACGATCAGCGTCATGTCCGAGCGCGCCAAAATCGTCAAGCTGCACGGCGATTACCTGTTCGATCGGCTCAAGAATACCGAGCAAGAACTCGATCAGCTCGATCCGAACATGGCGGCAAAGTTTCGCCAATTCGCCCGACTGTGCGGGCTCGTCGTCATCGGCTACAAAGGCAATGACCGGTCCGTCATGACGGTCATCGACGCGCTGCTGCAGGAGCCCGAAGCATTTCCGCGCCACATTTGGTGGGGATTGCGCCCCGGTGAAAAACCGGCTGAGCGCGTCGCGAGTTTGGCGGCCGCTTTGCCTAAGCGCTTTCGGCTGTTCGAGTGCCGCAGCTTCGATTCCCTCATGGCGCAGTTGCATGCCGAACTTAAGTTGTCGCTTCCGGACAGTGTCGTGGCGCCTTACACGGCGGTCGAGAAACAGCTCTTGAAGTTGGTGGATAACCCCTCGCCCGAATTAGAGAGCGAGCCACGTCGTCGAGCATCGAAGCCGGTTGCGCGATGCGCTCGCCTCGCCGTTGGCACAGGCGTCCGACACGTCCAAGCTGGATCTATTGAATGCTCAGCTTGCGTTGGGACAGCGCGACGACGCGACCGCGGTGCGATTCGCCGCCAAGTATGCCGGGAAGCATCCCAGCGACGCGCTTGCCTCACCGTCTGGGGCGATGCGCTTCACTTGCAATTCGAGAATGCCGGCATCGACACTCTGCGCGAGCAAGCAGTGGGCAAATGGCGCGAGGCGGTTGAGCGCGACCCGAACTATGCGCCGCCGCGCGCCCGGCTTGCTTCCCACTACCGCTTGAAACATCAGTTCAACGAAGCGATCGAGCAGTGCGAGGCGTGGCAAAAAATCGCCCGTACCGATCGCGTCTTGAAGCGCAATCTGGCGCAGTTATATGGTGCGGCCGCGCGCTACGAAGAGGCGCAGTAAACTCGTGGAGGAGTTGCTCAAGGATGAGCCGCGCGATGCCGAGCTGCATTGGATGCGGGCCTCGATCTTGCAGCAACTCGGTCTGGTCAACGAGGCGATCGAGGCGTGTCGAACCGCCGTTTCTCTGCTTCCGTCGAACGCCGCCCTGCATTTCACGCTTGCGTCCGGACTTGCCGGTCTCGGACGCTTAGACGAGGCGGCGGCCGAGTTCAATCAAGCCATTTACCTCGACCCTCGCAACTTGAGCTTTCGCTTGCAAGCCGCAAACTTTTACTGGGCGCGCCAACAGCCGGTGCTCGCGCTGCCACACCTCGAGGAAGCAGTACGGCTACAGTCGCGCTCGGCAGAGGCACGCGGTTGGTTGGGTCAAGTCTATTTCGCTCTGGGCGACTTCGCCGGCGCTCAGCGCGAAACCGATGCGGCGATCGCGCTCACTCCGAAGGACGTGAGGTTGCGTGTCAACGCGGGCATGATCTATCTGAACGAGGGCCGGCCGGACCTCGCCGAACAGCACTTGAAGGAAGCGACTTCGCTCAATCCCGCGCTGCCGCAGGCTTGGTCGTTGCTCTGCATGCTTTATCGCAATCAGAATCGGCTGCAGGAGATGAACTGGGCGCTGCAAACGCTCGCGCAAATCAACCCGCAAGCAGCCCAGGCACTTCATGCGCAGCTCATGAATCCGATGCAAAACCCGCAGAGTTTGCTTCACACACAAGCGCCGCAATGGCTCCAGGCGCAACCACCGTCGCAGCCGCAGCAGTCTCCGCTTGGCAGGCCGGCGGGCGCGTCGGAGCCCAATGTCACGGGGCCAGGTGAGAACGTCTGGTCGAGTATCGACAAGGTGTTTCGGAACTAGTCGACTTTGGTGTATCTGAAACAAGCGTGGAGCTTGATCCGCGAATCGATCTCGGCGTGAATTGACGATTACGCACCGAGCATGGGCGCGGCGCCCGCCACGCTCCAGCTCCAGAGCTCTACCGTAAAGAGACGAAACGGTTTTGGCGGGCCGATTCCCCTTCAAAAGCATGGGGTAAGGTCTCCTACTTTGCATACACTAAAACGATGATTACTACGGCATGTGTCGTCTTCTACGGTGAGTCGTGAAGACTATTGAAACGGTCGACGCCGTTGGCTGCAGGTAAACCGCTCTCAGTATCTGCGATTGCCTGTCGGCTGATACAGCCGCACGTGGGAATACTTAAAGAACGGGATCAGCGCCATACCTGCGACAAAGCCGCTCGCATGAGCAACAAACGCTACGCCCCCTTGGTCCGCGCTGGTGAGTGCCGAATTGAGCAGCTGCATGGCAAACCATAGGCCCAGAACCCACAACGCGGGCAGGCGCATGAGCTGCGAGAGAAAGCCGAAAGGTATTAGAACCAAGACTTGGGCACGCGGGAAGAGCAGCAGATAAGCGCCGAGCACGCCCGAGATGGCGCCGCTGGCACCGATCATGGGGATCTTGCTTTCTGGGTTGAGCAAGGACTGGCCAAGCGCCGCGATCACACCGCACGCAAGATAGAACACCACGAAGCGCCGATGCCCCATGGAGTCTTCGACATTGTTGCCGAAGATCCACAGGTACAGCATGTTGCCGATGAGGTGCATGAAACCGCCATGCAGGAACATGGACGAAAAGACCGTGAACCACGCCGGCGCCATCACCAGCTCCGGCGCTAATTCAATGTCCGTGAAGAATAAAGCGGGGATGAACCCTAAGCCATAAACGGCCTCGCCATAAGCTTCGGAACCCAAGGTGGTCTGCCACAGGAAGATCAACGTGCAGGCGCCGATGAGAGCCACCGTCACCAGCGGGGTGAGAGCGGCCGGGATATCATCGCGTAGTGGAATCATGAGCGTTCAAACTGGGTGTTTAGCAATCCTCAAACCGTATAATATACGATGACACCCTACCGGCGAGCCCGTACAGCTCAAAATGACAAGCGAAAAGAAGATCGATAGTCCGCTTCTCGCGTCTTATGCCATCGCCGTTCTCACCGAGGATCACGGCGATCGCATGTTCGTCGCGCTCGATCAATACCGAAATCGGTTGGTCTGGTCGCGGAAGTATCGGCCGGCGGTCGTGTATGACAGCGCGGACAGGGCGCTTATAGCGATGCAGGAGATCAGCGGCGGAGGACATCCGCATTTGGCCGACGAAAAGGCGGGGGTGGATCTCGCTACCCTATGCGTATTGGAAACGAGCATTGCTTTCCGGTTCACGCGCCCGTGAGAGCTTGTGAATAAATCTACTGCGCTCGGGCATCTCGCGTTATCATCGGATTTACCTCTAGCCTTGGATGACCCTCCCGACAGAAACGCGGCTGCCCATCATCATGCAGCCGCAACCCGACGAGGCCACCTGCGGTCCGACCTGCCTGCATGCCGTGTATCAATTCTACGGCGGCAAAGACAGTCTGCACGCCGTGATCGAACGTACCCAGTGCCTCGACACCGGCGGTACGCTGGCTGTCTTCCTCGCCTGCGATGCCTTGCGCCGGGGCTATGCCGCAACCATCTACACCTATAACCTGCAAGTCTTCGATCCCACCTGGTTTAAACCACCCGGCGCCGATCTTAGCGAACGTCTGCGGCAACAGATGCGGTATAAAACCCACGAGAAACTACAAACCGCTTGCCGTGGCTACTTGGAATTCCTTGTCCTCGGGGGGCAGTTGCGCTTTACCGACCTGACGCGGCGCTTGATCCGCGAGTATCTTGGCCGCTCCATACCGATCCTCACCGCCTTGAGCGCGACCTATCTCTATCGCAGCATGCGCGAGTACGGGCCCCAAGACACGCCCGACGATATCCGCGGCGAGCCCTCCGGCCATTTCGTGATACTGTCCGGATACAATCCGGCCGCGCGCACGGTGCTGGTCTCCGATCCCTTGCTGCCGAACCCTTTCTCCGACACCCATCTCTATGCGATCGACGTGGACCGCGTGATCTGCTCCGTGCTTCTGGGGATCCTCACCTACGACGCCAATGTGCTCATCATCCGGCCGCGCTCCCAAGCGCAGTGACGCCAGCCTTCGATGTCTATTCTTATCGTCGTCAATAATCCTCGGGATTGGCCCTTGCACATTCCGGGGGTGGAGGTCGTTCCGGCGCGTGCCTACCTGAGCGACTCTAATTACAGCGTGGACCGCAGCGCTAAGGTCTTCAACCTTTGCAAATCCTACCGTTACCAGAGCGTCGGCTACTACGTCTCGCTGCTGGCCGCGGCCCGCGGCCACAAACCGCTCCCGAACGTCAACACCATCGAGGATCTTAAGTCGCAGAATATCATCCGCTTGTTGGCCGAGGACCTGGACGATACGATCCAGCGCGCGCTTACGCCCCTCAGCAGCGAGGAGTTCACGCTCAGCATCTATTTCGGACAGAATCCTCAGGGGCGCTATGAAACCCTGAGCCGCCAGCTTTTCAACCTGTTCGAGGCGCCGGCCCTGCGCGCCCAGTTCGTCCGCGACCACGAATGGCGGCTCAAAAACGTGCGTCCGATCGCTGCCAGCGAAATTCCCCCCGAGGATCATGACATCGTGGTCGCCGCGGCCACCAACTATTTCTCCGGACAGAAACGTCGCGTGCGTAAGCGCACGGTGCCGCGCTACGCCTTGGCGATCCTCCATACCCCTAGCGAGCCCCGAGGCGCCTCCGATGCCAAGGCCCTGCAGCGCTTCGAGAAGGCCGCGGAAGCCGTGGGGCTCGATGTCGAAATCATTACCAAGGACGATATAGGACGGCTCGCGGAATTCGACGCCTTGTTGATCCGCGACACCACGGCGGTCAATCACTATACCTATCGCTTCGCCCGGCGCGCGGCCGCCGAGGGCTTGATCGTCATCGATGATCCGGACTCCATCCTCAAATGCACCAACAAAGTCTACCTGGCCGAACTGCTCTTGCGTCACGGCGTCCCCACGCCCAAGACGCTCGTCGTTCACCGCGACAACATCGATCAAATCGCCACCACGCTCGGCCTGCCGTGCGTCGTGAAACAGCCCGACAGCTCGTTCTCGCACGGGGTCGTGAAGATTGAGAATCTACAGGATCTCGAGCCCACGGTGATCCAGCTTTTGGAAAAGTCCGAGCTGGTCGTGGCGCAGGAATTCCTGCCCACGGAGTTCGATTGGCGCGTGGGGATCTGCGATCGCCGCGCGCTCTACGTCTGCAAATACTTCATGGTCCGCCGCCACTGGCAGATCGTCAAGCGCGATGATTCCGGGCAGATCGGCGGCGAAGGGAGCGTACAGACGCTGAGTGTGGGTGAAACCCCCGAGGAGGTGATCCGCGCCGCGTTGAAGGCCGCGGATCTCATTGGGGACGGGCTCTACGGTGTCGATATCAAGCAAATTGGGCGGCGCTGCTGCGTGATCGAGGTCAACGACAACCCGAATATCGACGCCGGCTACGAGGACGCCGTGCTGCGCGACGGCCTTTATCGCGAGATCATGGGCATCTTCTTACGGCGGATCGTGGAACATAAGCAAGCCAAGCACGAACGATGATCGCGGCGAGCGCAAGCCCGCTGTCTTTGTTCGCCGGCTACGGGATCGAGCTCGAGTACATGATCGTCGATTCTGCGAGCTTGGATGTGTTAGCGATCGCCGATAAGCTTATCCATGCCGTGGCCGGCGATTATCGATCCGAGGTCGAGCAAGGAGAGCTTGCCTGGTCCAATGAGATGGTCCTGCATGTTATCGAGATCAAGACCAATGGACCGGCCGGCGCGCTCGAGCCCTTGCCGGCGCTGTTCCAACGCGACATCACGCGCATCAACGAGTTACTCGCACCGCTTGGCGCGTGTCTGATGCCCGGGGCGATGCATCCTTGGATGGATCCGCTTAGCGACACCCGGCTTTGGCCGCACGAGTATAACCCCGTCTACGAAGCCTACGATCGGATCTTCGGCTGCCAGGGACATGGGTGGTCAAATCTGCAAAGCGTGCACCTTAACCTGCCGTTCGCGGGCGATGCTGAGTTCGCCCGCTTGCATGCCGCCATTCGCGTGCTGCTCCCGGTGTTGCCTGCCCTCGCCGCAAGCTCGCCCATCGTCGAAAGACAATTCACCGGCATGCTCGACTACCGGCTCGAGGCCTATCGGTTAAACGCGCGCAAGATCCCATCGATTACCGGGCGCGTGATCCCCGAAACCGTGTCGAGCCGCGGAGATTACGAGGCCGGGATCCTCGGCCCGATGTACCGCGATATCGCGCCCTTCGATCCGGAAAGCATTCTGCGGCAAGAGTGGCTCAACTCGCGCGGCGCCATCGCGCGCTTCGACCGTTCGGCGATTGAAATCCGAGTCCTCGATATTCAGGAATGTTCGCTGGCGGACTTGGCGGTCCTGGCCGCGATCGTGAGCGCGTTGCAGCGCCTCGCCGCCGAAGACTGGGGCGATCTCAAGGCACAACAAGCGCTTACGACCGAGGAGCTTGAGGCTATCCTGCTGGAAACCGCGCGCAGCGGCGAACAGGCGGTCATCGACAATACGCGTTTCCTGCGGGTGGTGAAGTTTCCGGAACGGCGTTGCGAGGCGCGGGATCTCTGGCATCATCTGATCGAGGCGGCGCCCGCGGGCGAGATCTGGGGCACACCCCTGCGGATGATCCTGCGCTCGGGACCGCTCGCGCGGCGCCTGCTGCGCGCCGCGGGTAAGGAGCCGAAACGCTCGCGCCTCATCGCAGTTTACGCCGAGCTTTGCCGCTGCCTGGCCGAGGGACGCCAGTTCCTTGGCCTCGATTGATTGCGTTATTGTCACCTGCGAGCACGCGAGCCGCCGCGTGCCGTCCCGCTACCGTGCGTTATTTCGTGGTCAGGAAACAGTGCTGAAAACGCATCGCGGATCCGATCTCGGCGCGCTACGGCTCGCGCGCGAGCTTGCGACGGCGTTGGAAGCACCGCTGTTCGCCGGGAACGTAAGTAGGCTCGTAATCGATCTGAATCGCTCCTTACATCACGTGAACTTGTACTCCGCGATCACGCGGGCTTGTACCGAAAACGACCGGCGGAGGCTCGCCGCGAATTATTACCTGCCGTACCGGAACGCGGTGGAAAATTGGATCGCGCGCCGCGGCCGCCGAGGCCGCACCGTTTTGCACCTTTCCGTCCATAGCTTCACGCCGGTTTTAGATGGCCAGGTACGGCATGCCGATATCGGGCTTCTTTACGATCCCCGGCGGGCGTTGGAACGCACGCTCTGCGGCGCGTGGCGCCGGGCCTTTTGCAGAGCGGCGCCTGAGCTTACGCTACGGCTAAATTACCCTTATCGCGGTACGGCGGACGGCTTTACGGCATATCTCCGCCACCGGTTCCCTGCCACCGCTTATCTCGGGATCGAAATAGAAGTCAACCAAACGCATGTCCGTAGCGGCTGGAAGCGGCTACGACAGTTGCTGCGCACGACACTCAAGGAAACGCTTT
The DNA here is from genome assembly GCA_030859565.1 of Pseudomonadota bacterium. NCBI lineage: Bacteria > Pseudomonadati > Pseudomonadota > Pseudomonadota bacterium. Next base: position 5,012 of record JALZJW010000051.1, on the reverse strand, counting down.
GCAGCATGCTTCCATCGTCTGCTTAATCGCTGTTTAATAGCAACTGCGACCTCGCGATCAGCGCCGCTCGATCCGGGGGTTTCCGCAGTGTGCACGGCTTTTGCTCTCGATGGGCATCGGGAGACTAAACTAATCATGATCAAGACTGCAGCGATTTCATTCCAGGCATTACTCGGCGGACTGTTTCTAGCCTTGGGAAGCTTGGTTCCGGCGGCTTCCACGGCCACCCCGCGGGCTGACACCGCTTCCGTTAGGAGCATCCGCGACCCGTTCCCCCAGCCGCCGGAATTGCGCGATGCGGTGGATTTTTGGCGGCGGGTGTTCGCCGTCTGGCGACGCGACCAGGTCGTTTTGCATGATACCGAACACCTGGGCATCGTCTACGACATCGTTGAACTTCCGGGGCCGGTGGCGGACGCGCAGACCCCACGCCAACAAGCCTACGTGCGTGCCCGGAGACTATCCTTGGAGCGCGGATTGCGGGAGCTGGCGCGCCGGGTCAAGTTTAGGATGGGCTTGAACAGAGAACAGCAGCGTCTGCTCGGTGTGATCGCTGGCGGCGCCGGCACGCATGTCCTGGCAGGCGCGGATTCCCGGGTACGGACTCAGCGCGGTATGCGCGAGCGGTTCCTGGAAGGTCTGGAGATCAGCGGCCGCTATGACCGGCTCATGCGCGATATATTCCGCGACGCGGCTTTGCCCGAGGATCTCGCGCTCCTACCCCACATCGAATCGTCGTTTGTTAACCACGCACGCTCCTCGGCGGGCGCCGCCGGAATGTGGCAGTTCATGCCGGCGACCGGCCAGCGGTTCCTCCGCATCAACAACGCGGTCGATGAACGCTTCGACCCGATCCTGGCCGCGCACGGCGCCGCGCGCTATTTGCGGAACGCCTACGATAATCTCGGGGACTGGGCCCTCGCCATCACTTCTTATAACCACGGCGTGGGCGGGATGGTGCGCGCTCAACAGCAGTTCGGGCGTGACTTCGGCCGCATCGTCCGGAGCTACCGCGGCAAGACCTTCGGATTTTCCTCACGTAACTTTTACGCGGAATTTCTGGCTGTCCGTTCCATCCTCGATGCGGAACGGCGCTATTTCCCCGAAGGGGTGCGCTACCAGCGTCCCCTAGACCACCAACGCATCCGGTTGAAACAAACGCTGCCCCTCACGCGACTAGCAACGAGTGTCGGCGTCCACCGCGAGCTTCTCGTTGACCTTAACCCGGCCTGGACACGGCGGGCGGCGCGCGGACTCGTTTCCCTACCGGCCGGTTCTGAGATCTGGTTGCCGAGCGGGACTCGGGTAGCGAGTACGCGGACTTACGCAGAATCTGTATCACCGGCGGGCCGGGAGTTCATCCGCCCGAGCGGTGAATTCCTGCGCGCGGGCTTGGTCTACAACCCGATAACGTTTTCGCCGCGCCCCACCGAAACAATGCCGCGGCGGAAGCGGTCTAAGGAACGTACCCATGTCGTGCGCAAAGGCGAGTGGCCCATTTTGATCGCAAGCCGATACGACGTACCGTTGAAGGATCTTATGGCTTTGAACGATATCGGGCGCCGGGGCATCATCCGGCCCGGACAGCGATTGCGTATCCCGACGCTGCGCTGAGAAAACGGAATCAAACCGCGCAATGACACTTAAGGCACGTAAAATATTGGTGAGGATCTTGTCCTGGAGCGCGGTGGCCGGGCTGGTAACCGTTGGGGCGCATTTCCTTGTCGAGGAAATGGATTCGTCGGCGCTGCAATCCCGCTATCTTTCTTCCTTAGGCATGCAACTGACCTATTCCCTGGAACCGGGATCGAGCGCGCAAATTCGCTTTCCCGAGAGCGGACCCTATGATTTGCGGCTCGGTTATGTCGACCTCCCGGCTTTTGTTAAGCGTCTGCGGCAGTTCGGTTACGAGATCAAAAAGCAGGCGCGCTTCTCACCCATGCTGGAGCGGGTGTTCGACGCCGGATTGTTTACCGCGTACCGCGAGAAAACCCAGGGGGGGCTCCGGATCTTCGATCGCGACGATCGCCTGCTTTTCAAAGCGATCTACCCGGCGCGTGTCTACTCGGACTTCGCGTCGATTCCAGCGCTCGTTCTGCACACCTTGCTTTACATCGAAAACCGGGAACTGCTGGATGAGAAAAATCGCCATAAGAATCCGGCCATAGATTGGGACCGCTTCGGACGGGCGGTGCTCGAAGGATTGGCGCAAAAACTGGGCGCCAATATCCATGTCGCCGGGGGCAGCACGCTGGCCACACAACTGGAGAAATACCGTCATTCGCCGGGTGGCCAGACAGCTTCTGTCGGGGACAAGCTACGGCAGATGGCGAGCGCCTCGTTGCGCGCTTACCTCCAGAGTCCCGACACCTTCGAGTCCCGGCGCGGGATCGCGCTTGCCTATGTGAATACCATTCCACTCGCGGCCGCCCGCGGTTACGGCGAAGTTCACGGCCTCGGCGATGGCCTGTGGGTTTGGTATGGCCAAGATTTTTCGGCGGTGAATGGTCTGTTGCGCGAGGAAGGTATCGGCGGCGCTGGGCTCGCGGAGCGGGCAGCCGCTTACCGCGACACACTGTCGCTGCTATTGGCCCAGCGGCGTCCAGCGTACTTCCTCGGGCGCGGTCATAAGGCGTTGCAACGGTTAGTTGACAGCTACCTGCGGCTCCTCGCGACTGATGGGATCATCCCAGCCGCTTTGCGTGACGCCGCGCTCAGCAGACCCAGCGTGCCGCGCCACGGACCGGTGGAGAAATCGCAACGAAAATTTACCGATCATAAAACCGAGACCGTGCTGCGCTCTCGTTTAGCCCAGGCATTGGGTGTCTCGCGCTTGTACGATCTGGATCGGCTGGATCTGGGCGCGAAAAGCACCATCGATAAATCGGCGCAGCAGGCCGTGACGCATGCTTTGCGAAACCTTTCTGCTATGGAACACGCCCACGCAGCGGGGCTCGTTGGGTTTCGCTTGTTTGGCGAAGGCAACGATTTAAGCCGTGTCGTGTATAGCATGACCCTATTCGAGCGCAGCCCGAAGGGTAATCTGCTTCGGGTGCAGACCGATAGTTACGCAAACCCGCTCGACATCAACGAGGGAGTGCGACTGGATCTCGGATCGACCGCCAAGCTGCGTACTCTGGTGCATTATCTCGAGCTCGTAGCCGAGGTGCATCGGCGCTTCGCGGGCGGCAAGGGCAAGGAACTTAATAAGCCCGACGTTCATGCGCGCGACCGCCTATCGCAGTGGGTGGTCGACCAGTTGCGATCAAACCCGCATCTGACGCTCTCCGCGCTACTGGACGCTGCTTTGGAACGGCGGTATTCGGCTAACCCCGGGGAACGATTTTTCACCGGCGGAGGGCTGCATAGTTTCGTCAATTTCGACGGCGCGGATAACGGCAAGGTCCTGTCCGTACGTGAGGGATTGCGCGATTCCGTAAACCTTGTTTTTATCCGCATAATGCGCGATATCGTGCGTTACCATCTGTACAAACCCGAGGGCGTGGGACGTAAGACCGAATCCGCCGACAGTGAGTGGCGCCGCAAGTATCTTGAGCGTTTCGCCGATCAGGAGGGCCAAGTTTTTCTGCGCCGCTTCTATGCGAAGTACCGCGGCAAAAAACCGGGGCAAGTGATGAACTTGCTCACCGAGAGCGTCTACCCTACCGCGGTGCGTCTGGCCACCGTCTACCGCTCGGTTTTTCCCGACCGCACCTTGCGCGCGTTTAGCGTATACCTGCGCCGCCGCGTCGATGCTGCTCACCTTTCGGAGCCCAAGGTCAAAGACCTCTATGATAAGTATTCTCCCGAACGCTTCAATCTGCACGACCGCGGTTATATAGCCCATATCCATCCGCTGGAGCTCTGGCTTGTGGCTTACCTCGTAGCGCATCCCGCCGCCCCCTTCGCGGATGTCGTTGCGGCGAGCACGCAACAACGCCAGGAGGTGTACCAATGGCTGTTTAAGACCCGCCGTCAGCATGCCCAGAACAAACGCATTCAAGGCCTGCTCGAAATAGAAGCTTTCAGAGACATTCACAGCGCGTGGCAACGCCTCGGATATCCGTTTCAGACCCTCACGCCTTCTTATGCATGCGCTATCGGCGCCTCGGCGGATCGTCCCGGGGCGCTGGCGGAGCTCGTTGGGATCCTGCTTAATGGGGGCATGCGCTATCCGACGGTTAGGTTCGAATCCCTGCACTTCGCGGCGGGCACGCCTTATGAGACAGTTATCGAGCGGCCGCTCGCGCATGGACGAGCGGTGCTTGCGCCCGAGGTCGCGGCCGCGGCGCGCGCCGCGCTCATCGATGTGGTTGAGAACGGCACGGCGCAGAGGCTTAAAGGGGCAATTAAAGATCCTCACGGCATGCCATTGATTGTCGCCGGCAAGACGGGCACCGGCGATCATCGCCGAGACGTTTATGGCGCGGGCGGACGCCTGATCGAGTCGCGCGTTCTAAACCGCACGGCGACCTTCGCCTTTATGCTTGGCGAACGGTTCTTCGGCGCCATCACCGCGTTTGTGCCGGGCCCGGAAGCGGCGCGTTATCGCTTTACGAGCGCGCTACCGGTGCAGGTTTTGAAATCCCTTGCACCAATCCTAGAGCCTGTCATCGCGCGCGGAGAGCCTGCGGCAGTTCGGGGATTACTCGCCACTAAAGATCGCCCATCGGTGCAGGCGATGATCAAGGAGGCGCACAAAGGTTAAACTGCGCTCCGCGCGATTGGCGCCCGTGTCGAATCGTCCAGCGAGCGATTTCGCGTACTTTAACGCCGCGCTACATGCGCGGTTTTTTGCGGCTTCGTGGCATGACCCGCGAAATACTGCAGGAGTTGTCGACGGTTGGTCGGATCGCGCGACCCATCGGGCACACCATTTCATGCGACAGGAGGCTAGCCCGGATTTCTCACCGATAGCCAAGAAAAAGGCCGTATCTCGTGGCATAATATGTGTTCGATCAGCATGTTATGCACAATGACGAGGACGGCTTTATGGAAACACAGTGTAACGG
>JALZJW010000050.1 GCA_030859565.1 Pseudomonadota bacterium | reverse complement strand
AGGTTACCTTGACCTGATCCTCACCCAATAACCGTGCCTTGCTCTTACCGAACGACATCGCCCCCCGGCCCGCACCGCCCCCTTGCATCTGCCGCATGAAAAAGATCCACACCGCAATCAATAACAGCATCGGGAACCAAGAGATGAAAATCTGCATCAAAACACCCTGATTCTCCGGCGCCCGCGCCTCGATCTCCACCCCATGATCCAATAACAATCCTATCAACGGCGCATTGTCCGTCTCGGGACTGTAGGTCTCGAAGGTGGTTGCGTCAGACATTTCACCGCGGATGGTTTCCGCGTCGAACACCACTTCTTCGACACGCCCGGCCTTCACATCGGCGATAAACTGGGAATATTCGATATGGCTATCTACCGTGACGCGCGGACCTAAATTGTTGAACGCTAACGCAATCACGAACCCAACGATGAAAAAAAGGATCAAGTTTCTGACGGTCGTGTTCATAGTGTGTCCCCTTGAAGAAACCGGGCGTTACGCGCAATTAAAGGCGGTAATTACGTGCATGCATTTGATGGGCCGCATGCGAGCCGAGCCTCTCTTCGCGGACATAAAACTGCCTCATTGCGTAAGCGCTCCCGCTCTGAAAATTAAGACCGGACAGCCATAGTCAAGTTCATCGCGTATCTCTTCGGCGCGCGCCACTTTGCGGCCTCCGGGTGCGGCTTTTAGAGCGCGCGCGCTCCCGCCTCGGCGATCTGGCCATCTTCGGAGGATTTCACGCCGCTCACACCGATCGCGCCGACGATGTCGCCTTTATAGACGATCGGTACGCCGCCCTCAATGGGCAGCATCCCCGGCATCGACAGGTAGCCCAGCCGGCCGCCGGCGACCATCTCTTCCCAGAATTTCGTCGGCCGCCGAAACATGAGGGCAGCGCGGGCTTTGGAAATCGCTACCTCGACACTGCCGAGCTGGACCCTTTCGCGTTGCAAGTACATCAGATAGCCGCCATCATCAACGACGGCGATGACGACGTTCCATTGGTTATGTGCGGCCTCGGTTTCGGCGGCGGCGGCGACCCTTTTAACGTCATTAAGGCTTAGTATTTTTTTATTGTACATGTTCTTCTCCTTATTTTGATCGCGATGTGGCGTATAGTCGGCGGCTGAAGCGATTATCCGGTGCTCTCGGTCGATCCCATTATCCTTGGTAGGTATTGCGGCGCAGCTCGATTTTTCGCGCCATGCTGTCGATGGCCATGAGCAACGAATTGGTCAGTGCCGAGCTTTTACCGTAATCGGCCGGAACCAGATTCGAAACGCGTCCCTCCTCGATAAATCCCCATGCGCGCCCCCAACGCTCCCGATCCTCCCCATCATAGACGCCGATGGCGACGCCATCGTTCTTACGAATGAGCGAAAAACAGGGGATATCCGTGTAACCATCGCCGACAAAGATCATTTGGCTGATCGGGACGCGCAGGCGTTCCGGCGGCAGCTTACGATTGACATCAAAGGGTTTGCCGCGCGCTTCTGGCCCGACGATACCCTTGGCAATGTGGAAGATGTAGCGCGTCTTGTCCGTGAAGCTGACGAGGTTGCGGGGAAACAGGATGCGGCCTTCGGCGTCGTATTCGAAGTCGCAGGCCCAGATGTCTTTAAATTGGCGCGCAATCCTGGTTGCGGTCAAGGTCTCGCGAAGGCCGCTGCTCACCAGGTAGAATTCGACGCCGATGGCGGGGTTCACGGACTGAACATGCTTTCTCAAGCGATCGAAGATACGCGTGGCGCCGTTGTATAGCTGGATCCGGCGGCCGCAACGGATAAGCTTCTCGCGCGTAATAGCGAGCGCGGGATCGCCGGAGTTGGATGCTTGCAGCATGCTATAGAGATACGCCGGTACCGGATCCCATCCGCCGCGAATCAATGCGTGCACGCGATCGGCCCAAAACGCCTTGACGTCGATGCCGAGGCTATCGAGCAAACTCGAGGTGCTGTCCGGGGCTAGGGTATCGTCGAAATCGAATATAACGGCGATGATATCTTGCATCGGTCCCGCGTCGCTTAAGGCTGCCGCGATACTAGGTCAAAGCCACGGCTCACGGCAACAGCGGCCACCGCGCGTCAACCGCGATGCGCTTGCCCGAGGGCGCTTTTAGCGGCAGAGGCGGGCCGCCATGACAATGGCGGAGTGGCTGCGTTATCCTAAAAGCTGCGCCGGATCGCGGTTCCACGCCCGGTTAGAAAGCGCGATACGGAAAGCGGCCCGATGTTGTGTTCGGGAGCCGCGCCAAGTTTTATTAACGATTGGGGTTGTTACACTATGCACAGCGGATATATGAGGCTTGCGATTAGCGCTATCGTCGCCGTGGCGTTAACCGCGGGCCGGCTGCTCATGCCGGAATCGCTCGTCGTTGACTATGCCGGGTACGTGGCTATGACGCTGGCGGGATTGGGGGCGTATATGGTCGTAGAGGGCATACTGGTGCTACGGCGTACCGTCGCGCAGCGCCCGGGGGAGTCCAAGGGGAGCGCAATACGCGTACTGATGGGCGCCTTCCTGATCCTCCTTATCGCGGGCGTTGGCTTTCTACCCTTGCCGCCCGAGATCGGGTCCGCGGCCGAGTCTTATCGATGGATAGCGCTCGCGGCCGTATCGGTCTATGTGTTCTGCGAGGCGCTGATGGCTAGGCGCCGGTTTGCGGAGGCCCCCGGCGCGGATACCAACCAATCCGCGCGGCACGCGCCTCGCGCGGTGGCGAGTCAAACCGGTAAGCCCATCAAGAGGATCCTCGTGCTCTCGGTGTTAATGCTGTTCTTGATCGTCAGTTACAGCAAGGCGATGACACCGGATTTCTTGCCGGTCGGCCTGGAAGCTTATCGAGATGTGGTGTTGGCCGCGGTGGCGCTGCTTATCCTGATCGACGCCCTCGTGGCGGTCAAGAAGCAGCGTGGCGAAAATGTCGGCGGCTCCGATACGACACAACCTATCAAAGCGCCGCGGCCCCCGAACATCCAGGAGGGCGCGGGCTACGGCGAGGTGCTGGCTTTCCTCTCGCTGTTGCAGGAAAAAGGGCGCTTTGTCGACTTCGTGATGGAAGACGTCACACCCTTCAACGACACGCAGGTCGCGGCGGCCTCTCGTGTCGTGCACCAGGGCTGCGCGGCGGTCATCCGCGAGTATTTTGAAATCTCGCCGGTGCACGGCGGTAAGGAAGGGGAGAACATGACGATCGATAAGGGTGCGGATCCCGATCACTATCGGCTGGTGGGAAAAGTCGCCGGCGCCCCGCCATTTCACGGCGTCGTGCTCCATCGAGGATGGAAGACTGCAAAGCTCTCCCTGCCGCGCTACGCGACGCCGGTCGATCCTTCGGCGCCGAACATTATCACGCCGGTAGAAGTCGAAGTTCGTTGAATCACGCCAGGACGGGCTCGCCGTCGCGCTTGCCCTGCCGCAACCAACCCGGGCGCATTCTATGCGGATCTCGTCCGCATAGCCTGGCCGCTCGTTTTTAAGTTTGATTATGAAATACAGCGTCGGCATCGATCTGGGTACCTCGAACTCGTGTGTTTCTATCTGCGATCTCGATGGCGGTTACCCGGCGACCATCAACATCGCGCAAGTCTTGGGTCCCAGTGTGATCGGCGAAAAACCCTTACTGCCATCCGCGCTGTATTTATCGATCGAGAACGAGCTTGCGCCGGGAAGCCTGGCGCTGCCGTGGAACCCGGATGACGCCGCTGTCATCGGCACCTTTGCGCGCGAGCGCGGCGCCTTGGCCCCGGATCGCTTGGTAAGCTCGGCAAAGTCCTGGCTCTGCAATCCGCAGGTGGATCGTCACGCGCCGATTCTGCCGTGGAAATCGGAGCTCGAGGAAGGAAAGCTGTCCCCCTTTGAGGCTTCGAGGCGCTACCTCGAGCACCTGCGCCAGGCGCTGGAGCAAGCGCTAGTGGCGCGCGCTGAGACGCCATCGCTCGGCGACTGCATGATCGTACTTACCGTGCCGGCCTCCTTCGATGAAGTGGCGCGAGAGTTGACTCACCAGGCAGCCAGGGAGGCGGGTCTCGGGAACGTGACGCTGCTCGAGGAGCCCCAGGCCGCGTTCTACGCCTGGATCGCGGGGTCCGAAGCGCGGCAGACGGCGGAACACTGGTCCTCGGAGGTGCAAGCGGGGGATTTGGTCTTGGTCTGCGACATTGGAGGCGGTACAGCGGATTTTACCCTGATCGCGGTTGCCTCGGCCGAGGCCGGGCTGTCGCAGGCGCTCGACCTGCACCGGATCGCGGTCGGCGAGCACATCCTGCTCGGGGGCGATAACATGGACCTGGCCTTGGCGTATGCGCTAAAAGACCAGATCTCCGCCGAAGGTCACGAGATCGATCACTGGCAGTTCCTCTCCTTGATCCACGCCGCGCGCGCCGCCAAGGAGCGGCTCCTGAGCGACGCCGCGATTGCGGAGATCCCGATCGCGGTGCCGACGCGTGGCGCGAGTCTCTTCGCCAAGACCCTCTCTACCACACTGTCGCGCGCTAAGGCGATGGCCCTAATCATCGACGGTTATTTCCCCAGGACGGCGGTGACCGAGCTTCCCAAGGCGAGAAAGTCCGTGGGATTGCAGGAATTCGGTTTGGATTACGCGACCGAGCCCGCCTTCAGCAAGCACCTGGCGAGGTTTCTGACACGCGCACGCGAGAACGTGCGCTCCGATCCAGCCCTGTCGCAATTGCTGGGTGACTGGGCGCAAAGCAGCGATGCACCCATCCTTCGGCCGAGCGCGGTGCTTTTCAACGGCGGCGTCTTCCACGCCGAGGTCCTGCGCGAGAGGATGTTGGAGGTGCTCGGCTCGTGGCTGGAACCGGGTGCCTCGCTGAAAGAGATCAAGGGGGTGGGCCGCGACACGGCGGTCGCCTTGGGCGCCGCCTACTACGGGGCCGCGCAGCTCACCGGACGGGGGATCAAGATCCGGGCCGGTACGCCGCGTTCGTATTACATCGGTCTAGAGAGTCCCATGCCCGCGGTGCCCGGTTATACGCCACCCGTGAAGGCGATCTGTATTGTCCCGCAGGGGAGCGAAGAAGGGACCGAATGGGATCTTACCGGCGCCGAGTTCGGTTTGGTTACCGGGGAGCCGGTCGAATTCCGGTTCTTCAGCTCGGAGGTGCGCGCCGGAGACCGGATCGGGACGAAGATCGAAAATGCGGACAAGACCTTGGAAGAGACCTCGAGCCTCACCGTCGCGCTACCCCCGGTCGCGGGCGAAGCGCAGCAGGTGGTGCCGGTAACGCTGAGACCGATCGTGACCGAAGTGGGGACCCTGGAGCTTTGGATGTGTCACCGCCACTCCGATCGCAAGTGGAAACTGGAGTTCAATTTACGTCCGCAAAAGTAACACACCCGCGTTTTTCCATCGGCATCGACCTTGGGACCACCAACTGCGTGCTGTCCTATGTCGATCTGAGGGTAAAAAACTCACCTCCCCAGGTATTGCCGATCCCGCAACGCCAATCCTTGACTACCGTCGGGCGCGGTTTGCTGTTGCCGTCGTTCTATTACTTCGTGGCTGAGAACGAATGCGCCGGCCTGGATGCTTCGGAGCAAGCAGGATCCGGCGCCATCGTGGGCACCTACGCGCACGCGCAGATGAGCGCGACGCCGGGGCGAGTGATTCATTCGGCGAAATCCTGGCTCGCGCACCGTGGTATCGACCGCGAGGCTAAGATCCTGCCGTTTGGCTCGGAGGAAGTCCCGGAGCATGAAAAACTGTCACCGGTGGAGGCGAGTGCATCCTACCTCGCGTATCTGAAAATGGCGTGGGACATGGCGTTCGCCGATGAAGACGGCGCGTTCAACAGGCAGCGTATCACCATCACGGTACCGGCTTCTTTCGATGAAGGGGCACAGGCGTTGACGCGCCAGGCAGCGTGCCTGGCCGGGTATCCGGAGGAAGTCAGGCTGCTCGAGGAACCGCAGGCGGCGTTCTATTCCTGGACCGAAGCGGCGGCACGCAAGCGCTCCGCGACCATGGCGGCGCCTTATATAGAGCTGCTGGCGGATCTCGCCGAGCGCGATCAGACCGTGCTCGTGTGCGACATCGGGGGCGGCACCACCGACTTGAGCCTGTTTCGGCTGGCGCGCGCGCCTGCAGATTTTTTGGAGATCGAGCGGATAGCGGTGAACGATCACCTTCTCTTGGGCGGTGACAACATCGATCTCGCCATCGCCCACGCGCTGGAACGGCGCGTGTTAGGAGATCATCCCGCGGCGCGTTTATCCCGCCGCCAGTGGCAGCATTTGGTTCCGCAAGCCGCGGCGCTCAAGGAGCGTATGCTTGAAACCGAGGGTCCAGCAGAGGCGGTGTATCATGTTTCGGTGCCAGGAGAGGGTTCGAGTTTATTTGCGTCGGCGCTGAGCGCAACGCTCTCACGAGCGCAACTGCATGAGCTAATTCTGGACGGGTTTTTCCCTTACACCGGGCGTGGGGATCGGCCACGGGCGCGGCAGGTCGGTTTGCGTGAAATCGGGCTGCCTTACGCGGCCGATTCGGCGGTGACCCGCCACCTTACGGCCTTCCTCAACGGCGCCGCGATCCAAGCGGTACTGTTCGCGGGCGGCACCTTGTCGCCGCGTTTTCTTCAGGAGCGCGTGCTGTCGATTATCGCCACGTGGCAAGAGCAACGTCCCGTGGGGCTTACGCTCGCTGACATGAGCTCCGCCATCGCCCGAGGCGCCGCGTATTTCGGCGCGCTGGCGGCGCGGTCACGGCGGCGCATCCGGGCCGGTTATGCGCGCAGCGTCTATTTGGAGCTAAAACGCGGCGAGGGGAGCGCCGTCCCCAACCTAATTTGTGTATTACCGCAAGGGTTCCAAGAAGGCGGGCGGATCGATCTCGCCTCGCATAGCTTCAAGCTTTTGCTAAACAAACCGGTACGCTTCACAGCCTACACCTCGACCCACCGGAGCGATCGTCCCGGCGCGATTGTGCCTTTGACGGACGGCGATTTTTCCCCGCTCCCCCCGCTCTACACCACCCTGACGCTCGCAGATCGGGACTTCGATCCGCGCACGGCCCGCGAGCTTAACGTCGCTGTTACAGTCGATGTGGAGCTGGATACATTAGGAGTCTTACAGCTCGCACTCGTCAATCGCGACCGCTCGAAGCGTTGGCAGCTGGAGTTCAACCTGCGGTCCGCGGGCGCCGAAGGTCCGCGCGAGACCGTCCCGGGTGATGCAGGCGCGGCGCCCGAGGCGCTTGCGCATGGAATCGATAGAATCGAGCGATTTTACGGTAAGAAACAGGAGCTTGCCGAGAAGGAGGATGTCAAGGGAGTGGTGAAGGACCTCGAGCGCATCTTCAGCCAGGAGCGTGCGCAGTGGAATCTTTTCCTGTTACGTTCCTTGTGGCAGGCGCTCTATCCCGGGATGACCCGTCGCGGCCGATCGCTCGCACACGAGAACACCTGGCTTTACCTTGCCGGGTTTACTCTCCGCCCGGGTTTCGGGAGCGAGCTTGACGCCTGGCGCATGTCGCAGATCTGGGGCTGCTTCAATCTTGGCCTTAGCCACAAAAAGGAGAAGAGCGCACAGTCCAACTGGTGGATGATGTGGCGGCGCGTGGCCGGGGGGCTTTCCGCGGAACAGCAAATGAGTCTTTACACTACGGCTCTGCCGCTGCTTAAACGTGGACCGCAGGAATTTTCCGAAGGTACGCGCTTGCTTGGCTCCCTGGAACGCCTACCGGTCAGCGCGAAGACCGAGCTTGTCAGGTATTTGTTTGATCTCCTACTCAAGGGAAAGGGTACGAATCAACCCCATCTTTTCTGGGCGCTCGCACGGCTACTTAGCCGTGTGCCGCTCTATACCTCGGCCGACACCGTGATCCCCGCGGCGGTGGTGGAGGAATACTTCTTAAAGGTAAGGGCGCTCGGTTGGAAGCGCCAAGGATTGCTGCCGCTCGTGGCTGTGTTCTCTAGTGCTTGCCGTATGACTGGCGCCCGTGCATTGGACATCCACGACCACATACGGGGGGAGGTTATTGAGAAGTTAAAGCGGGAAGGGGCGAAAGAGCTTCAGTGGCAAATCGTCCGAGAGCATCACGCGATCTCAAGCGAGGAGCGGAATTACCTATTCGGGGAGGAATTGCCCGTGGGCTTGCAACTGGTAGACGGCGACATTTAATCGCGGATCGCTGCCCAAGCCCTGCGACAATCTCCAAAGTCTGAGCCGCCGCCGGGGCTAGACCTACGGCGGGCACCATTTCTGCCGATAGTTGCCGGGTATTACGGCGATCCGCGCCGCGATCAAAAGCCGAGGGAAACAACAATGGGTAAGGATACACTCGTCTTCGACTCCGTTCTGCAGACCTTTATTCCGCTAAACCGCCTGACGCCGGAGGCGCAACGGGCGCTTTTGGAGCATACCGAGATTATCCCCTACGAACCGGGATGTCCTGTCTTCCGCGAGGGCGACCGGGATAGCTATGCCTATTATTTGCTCGAAGGCGATCTCGAGCTTTGCTGTGACGGGCAGGTCGTAAGCCGCCTCCGCGGCGGCACTCCCGAGGCCGCGCATGCGCTCGCGCAGTTGCAACCGCGGCAGCTCACCGCGATTCCAAAGACGGCGGTACGGATTTTACGCCTAGAGCGGCAGCACCTCGCGTCTGCGCTAGATCTGGATGAGGCGCGCCAGGCAGGAGATGATTCCGTGCAGGTCAACGATATAACCTGCGAAATCGCCATGGATTGGATGACCCGAATGCTTCAATCAGGCGTATTTTCGCGCTTGCCGGTGGCGAGTTTACAGCGGATTTTCGCCGAGTTCGAGTCCATCGACGTTGCCGCGGGCGACCTGGTCGTGAGCCAAGGTCAGCCTGGAGACTATTATTACGTGGTTCAGGAGGGGCGTTTTGAGGTACTTCGGCATTTATCCGGTAGCCAACAGAGCGTCAGGCTGGCAACCCTCGAACCGGGCGTACCCTTCGGCGAGGAAGCGCTGATTTCGGGAGGGCTTCGCAACGCCAGCGTCAAAGCCCTCTCCGACGGCAAGTTGATGCGGCTCGGCAAGTTCGATTTTATCGAACTTATTAAAAAACCGATAGCGCCGACCATCACCCTCGATGAGGCCCGTGAATGGGCGGCGGGCGGCGCTACCTGGCTGGACGCCCGTTATCCGGACGAGCATGCCGCAGGGTCCGTGCCCGGCAGCATGAGTGTTCCGTTGCACGTTGTCCGTTCCTATGCGGCCTCACTCGACCGGAATAATCGTTACCTGATCTATTGCGGTACGGGTATCGAGAGTTCCATTGTCACCTTTTCTTTAGCAGAGCTCGGTTTTGAGGCCGCTTATCTCGAGGGAGGGCTCCAGCGGTATCCACTCGATCGGATCCGCTCCATACTTCCCAAGGACACTGGGCCGACGATTGCTGATGCGGCGGCAAGCCGCGATACCGCGGCCGCAATTGGTGTGAGTGCGGGTCTCGATCTCGCCGAAGACGCGGAAGTACAAGCCTCTTTGTTACGGGCGAAACTTTCGCAGGCCCAGCTCGAGCTGCAAGACGCCCTGCGCCTGAAGCAAGAGGCGGAGGCCGCCCGGGAGGCTGCCGAGCGGGAAACCGAGGAACGGCTGAAGGCCGAGCGAAGCTGGCGCCTCTTGGGCGAAGCGGCGCGGGCCAACGCGCTGATCACCGAGGCGCAGACGACGCGTCAAGAGATTGAAGAGGCCAAGCGCAAGGCCGAGTCTGACGCGCAGAGCATTCGACGCGAGGCCGAGGAACATGCCCGCCGTCTGAAAGCCGAAATACAGGTGCGCGTGCGTGCCAGAAAGCGGGAGCTGGAGTCGGCAGCTGCCGCCAATAACGAGGAACTGGCACGCATCCAACGCCTACAGGAAGAAACCGAGGTGCAGATTCGATCTGAGCGGCAGCGTTTGGCGGCGGAATCCGCGGAGGTCGAGGCGCGTGTACAAGAAGCGCGCCGTTACAGGGAAGAGGTGGAGACCGCCTTAAGCACTGCCGAGCAGGGCACCCAAGGCATCTTGCAAGCGGAAAGGGAACGGGTCGCCGCCGAAATAGAGCGCGCCAACACCTTGCTTGCTAACGCCGAGACGATGAAACGGGAGGTCGAAGCAGCAAAGGGTGTGGCCGAGGCGGAAGCGCAGCGGGTGCGCTTGCAAGAAGAGGAACGGATCAATGCGCTCAAACGCGAGGTTGAGGAAAGGCTGCGCGATAAAGAGCAAAGGCTGGACACGATCCATGCGGTTAAATCCGCGGAGCTGGCGCGCATCCACAAACTCAAAGAGGACGTCGCGAGAAAGCTAAATGAGGAGAGGCAGAGGTTGGGGCGGGAAGCGATGGAGGCGAAAGAGCGGCTCGCCGAAGCCCAGCGCATGGAGAAGGCGCTGGCCAAATCGCGCATGCAAGCGGCCCAGGAGATCGAGAAGAAGCATCAGCATCTGATGAACTTAGAACAGGGTCTCCGCGAAGAGGTCAAGCAGCAGCTCAACGCGGAGCAGCAGCGCCTCGACGCCGAATTTGCTAAGGCCGCCGAGGAGTTGCGCCAAGCGCAGCGGGCGCGGGAAGCGACCGAGGAGACGCGCCGCGCGGTCGCGGAGGATGCGCAACGAAAGATCGCGGAGATCCGCGCCAACTTTGAGCGCATGCACCAGGAGGAACAGGCCAGGTTACAAGTTGAACGGCAGCGCTTGGAAGCCGAGGCTTTGCGGATTCAAGGCGTTCTGGAACAAGCGCGAAGCTTAAAAGCCGATGCTGATTTGGCGCGATCGGCGGCCGAACAAGAGGTCGCGCGGCTGAGAACGATGCGGCAAGACGCATCGACGGCCGACTCGAAAGATGCGCAGCAGATCATTGATGGTAGAATCAGAAACTTGGAGGAACGCGCCACCCAGGCCGGCGCGCAGGCCAGTGCCGCCGCCAAGGCCGAGGATATTGCTGCGACCGCTATAGAGGTGAATGCAGCGGATCTGGAACGTCAACAGGCTGCGGAACACCGCCTCCGGGAGCAGGTCGAGTTGGAGGTCGAGGAATGGCGTCAGGACCAGGAGGCCATTGGTAATTCGCCGGAACAGCAGGCGCTGGTGGCGCTCCGCGATGCCCAGATAATGCGCGTCAACCAGAGAGCCGCGGCGGCGCTCGAACAGACCGTGGAACATGACCGGCGGCTCATCGATGAGCTACGGGGGATCGCCGTTAAACACTGACACGCTTGCGCGGACGCATGGTTTCCTGCGGCTGGTCGCAGAAAAACATCGGGTGAAGAAATAACATCCCTATGGGTTTGGATATACACGCGACGCGCTTGCTCCTGTATGCGCGCGGACTGGGCGTTTCCTACCGAGAGACGGCCATGGTCGGGCGGCAAACACTCCATTTGAGTTCGCGCGAGTTGCATAAGCTTTTGGGGCAGTTCGGGTATCCAGTGCCGGTGGCTGCCGTAAACGATCTTTTTTTCCGACATCAGGGTTTTGCGGAACCGCTTTTCGATCTCTTAGGCGCGGAGCGCATCCGTTCTCTTGATGCCTCCGATTACGAACATGCGACGGACATCGTCGATTTAAACGCGCCGATCGATGAGTCATACAAGAACATATTTTCCGTGGTAATCGACAGCGGGTCCCTGGAACACGTGTTTAATTTTCCCGTCGCGATCAAAAGCTGCATGCAGATGGTTGAGCCGGGCGGGCATTTTATCGGGGTCGTTCCTGGTAACAATTTTCTGGGGCATGGTTTTTATCAGTTCAGCCCCGAGCTTTTCTATCGGATTTTCACGCAAGCAAACGGATTTGCCGTCATTAAGATGTTCGTCTTCGAGGACCAGGCGGGAGCAACTTGGTTTGAGGTCGCGGACCCCGATCGCGTGAAGCGCCGGGTCGAGCTTACCAACTCCCGGCCGACTTATGTTGCCGTGATCGCCAAGAAGCTTCGGAGGGCGGAGATATTCGCGACGGGCGTCTATCAAAGCGACTACGTGACGCTTTGGAAACACGGCGCCAGCCCCGCCCAGGCCTACCTGAAAAAACTCGGACGGCAGTTTATGAATCTGGTTCCTACGCGGCTAAGAGTGTACTACGGACGGGTGCAACGCAGAGGGTTGTTTAGCCGTTTCCATCCAAAGCTGTATACGAAAGCCGACATACCCTGATTTATTTTCGCCGCTGGGGCGTGCGGGTCACCCGGCACGCGGCGCGGGGAGGCAATCTCATTCTGTCCCTGCGCCGGCGGATTCCGTCTCGAGCGGTTCACTCGCGACCGGCGCGTTCTTGGATGCGGCATTTCGGGCTTCTGGTCTCGGTGGGCCGTACAGCATCAATCCGAAGATAATCAGCGTGATGATGACCCAGGCATAATTGAAAATACGTAAGCCTTTTGATCGGGCGAACCGTCCGAACCAGAAACGAATGCTCATGAACAAATAACTTCCCTTATTCCAATCCCGGATCTGTTACACGAAAAACCCAGCGCAGTGCTGAGATTGTGCTTCGCGGCTAGAATACACTTGCTGCCGAATGAAACTGCCTTCTACCCTAAGAACGATGCAACTGTCAATGATAAGCCGAATGTCTGCCGCATGCAGGGGTGTCTATGAGAAGCGAATTTCTTGAAGCCGGATTAAGAAGATCTAACTTGTTGTTTCGGCTGGCCATCGTATGCATTTCCGGCATCTGGCTTACGGCCTCTGCGGTTTCGGGGAGGGATTACGAGCCAATGACTCGGACGCAGATCCTTGAGGCCCTGGCAAACCCGCTGGCTACCCAACGTGTTGATTTGCGCGACAAGGACTTTCGCGGACTCGACCTCTCCGGGGTGGACTTCAAGCGCGCCGATCTCTTCGGCACCCACATGCATGGAGTCAAGCTGCGCGGTGCTAACTTTGAAGGCTGCAACCTGGACCTCACGATACTCCGTGGCGCGGACCTTGAGGGTGCGAATCTAAAAAACGCCAGTATTTTCGGTGTGGTGCTGGTTGATGCCAATCTGAAAGGAGCCGATCTGTCGAATGCACGGCTCATCGCGGATTTGCAACGCGCGAACCTGGAAGGCGCCAAGCTTGTCCATGGAAAATTCGCGGCGAACATGAAGAACCAGCCAATGGGAAGTTGCATGTATCGATGGTCAACGCCAATCTTAAGGGAGCGGATTTGACCGGGACCGATCTATCGGGCTGCGTTCTAAAGTTCGCGAACCTCAGCGGCGCCAATCTGACCGGCACGAATTTATCTACCTGCGATCTGCGCGGCGCGGATTTCACCAACGCCGTGCTTACGCGCGCCAAATTCGACCGGACACGGATTGGCGGAGCGGTGTTCACTGGGATTACCGGGAAAGGTTCGATCACCGGCCTTGAGCAAGCGCGAGGGCGCGAGGATGCCCGCTTTGATTGAGGGCGACTTGGCCGCGTTGGCGAAGTTTAGTAGCAAGCCGATACCGGCGGGCACCGCGAATAGCAGCGTGAGCACCACAAGTCGACTTTTCACGATGCGCGACGGCCGTCAACGATTTCCGCGGTGCGTACCCGTTGGCCTTCTAAGCTTTTCGATCCGTGTTTTGAGCCCGCGCACGATGCGTTTGGCGATGAAAGGGAAGGTGGCTAGGAGTGTAAGCGACGCAAGCAGTCCAGGTGATACAATGTCGCCCAGGGATTCGATGTTTGCGATCTGAGTGCCCGCGTTCACGCAAACGACGGCGCCGATGAGCATGCCCACCTGGCTTACCAGGATATAATTCGTGGCGGACATCGACGTCAAACCCATGACGAGGTTAATGACGAGAAACGGGGAGACAGGTAACAGCCGCAGGCTGAAGAGATAAAAAACACCGTCCTTGTCCATCCCCTCATTGATGAAGCGTAAGCGGTCACCGAAATGATGTTGCACGATGTTGCGAAAGAAAAAACGAGAGGCTAGGAACGCCATAGTAGCCGCAACGGTCGAGGCGCATGAGACCAGCACTGTGCCCCACCAGAGTCCGAAGATATTTCCAGCGACCACCGTCAGCACCAGACCGCCGGGAAGTGATAAGCCCGCAACAAGAATATGAATAAGAATAAAGGCCGCGGCGGTGCGTCCGGGGTGGACTGCATAATAATTATTTATGGCGGATTGCTGCGCCACAAAATAGTCGATCGTGAAGTAGCGATGAAACCGGAAAGCAAAAAACGAAGCTACGATAACGAGTAATAAGGTCGCTAATAGTATCTTGACCGCTACGGCCTTTGGCGCAGGCATAGCCATGGGTTTCGGGTCCATGTACTTAGCGTGGACCTCAGAGTGCTAAATTACACACTGAGCAGTCGGCGGTGAACATTTAGGTATAGGGGGTATTGCCATGACGGGTTTAGCTTATAACACGGTTAGCGGCTCATCGGTCGCCACGCCGGCTGGAACCGATCCGTACGCCGAACGTATCTGGTTGAAAGCCTACCCGCAAGGCGTACCGGCCGACATCGGTATCGAAAGATACTCCTCTCTGGTGGACCAATTTGAGCAATGTTTTGCTCGCTATGGTACGCGCCCCGCATTCGCGAACATGGGCGGCGTCCTGACCTATTCCGCGCTCGATGAACTGAGCAGGGCGTTCGCAGCGTTCCTGCAAGACCCTCTCGGTCTCAAACCCGGCGCCCGCATCGCCATCATGCTTCCGAATCTCCTTCAATTTCCCGTGGCGCTCATTGGGGCATTGCGAGCGGGCTTGATCGTCGTGAACACGAATCCCTTGTATACGCCCCGCGAGCTGCATCACCAGCTTGTGGACTCGGGCGCCTCGGCCATCGTGATCCTGAGCAATTGTGCCCATGTGTTGGAGAAAGCTCTGTCTGGTTCTCGTGTTGAAAACGTCATAATCACCGATCTGGGAGACCTTCTGCGCTGGCCGCGACGCGCGATCATCAACTTTGTGGTAAAGCGGATCAAGCGCCTCGTACCCAAGCATGAGATCAGAGGAGCATTCGGTTTCAGGGAAGCCCTTGACATCGGTAAGGGACTCAAACTCGATCGGGTGTCGATCGGTCATGCCGACCTCGCCATGCTGCAGTACACCGGTGGGACCACCGCTGTCCCTAAAGCGGCTATGCTAACGCATGGAAATCTAGTCGCAAATACGTCGCAATCGCTGGCGTGGCACGATCCCATCGTGGGCGATAGCGACGAAGTCGTGATTACCGCGATACCGCTCTACCATATCTTCGCGTTCACGATCAATTGCCTGACCTTTCTCGAGCTTGGCGCGTTGAATCGCCTGATCACGGACCCTCGCAATCTAAAAGCATTTGTAAGTGAGCTGCGCGCTTCCAGGTTTACCTGCATCACCGGAGTCAACACCCTATTTAATCACCTCATGAATACGCCGGGGTTCAGGGATCTCGATTTCTCCAGTCTCAAGGTCTGTGTGGGCGGAGGCATGGCCGTCCAGCGCGCTATCGCCGAGCGCTGGAAAGCAATGACGAATTGTATATTGATCGAGGGTTACGGCCTGACCGAGACCTCCCCCTTGGCATGCGTGAACCCCTTGGACCTCAAGGAGTTCAGCGGCAGCATCGGCCTCCCTGTGTCTTCGACCGAATGCAGCATTCGTGACGACAGCGGAGCGCCGGTGTCGCTGGGAAGCGTCGGGGAACTATGGATCCGCGGTCCGCAAGTAATGAAGGGCTATTGGAATCAACCCGCCGAGACGGCCAAAGTGCTGACCTCCGATGGATGGCTGAAGACGGGCGACATCGCGAGCATGGATGAGCGCGGGTTTATGCGCTTGGTAGATCGCAAGAAAGACATGATCCTGGTGTCGGGATTCAACGTTTGTCCCAGCGAGATCGAGGAGGTCGTAATGGCGCACCCGGGGGTTCTCGAGGCGGCGGTGATCGGGGTGCCGGATGAGGACACCGGCGAGGCCGTCAAACTGGTACTCGTGCGCCGCGATCCGGCGCTGAGCGCGCAAGAGCTACACGCGCATTGCCAGGAAAATCTCGTCGCTTACAAGCTACCTAAACATATCGAGTTTCGCGACCAGCTTCCAAAGTCGAGCGTGGGAAAGATTCTCCGCCGTGTCCTGCGCGAGGCACAGGCTGCTGGCTAAGCGTCGAGATGCGCCCCTGCGCGGTCCGCTCTTCAACGTGATAAAAATATGAACTCACGCTTGCACTTTGCCGGCCTCGCGGTCGTCCTGCTGTTCTCGATCGCAGCGGCGGGCGATCCGCTCGCACCCAAAAGCGCGCTGGAGCGCAGCGGCTATATGCACCTGACCACCTCCGCCGAAATCAGCAAGTTCTTGGAGCAACTTGCATTGCGTTCGCCTTTCGTGCGTAAGGAACAAATAGGCCGCTCCGCCGGTGGGCGGCCTATCGACGCCGTATGGATTTCCAAGCCACCGCCCGCCAGCAAAAACACTTCGGTGCCGCGCCTGACTATCTTGCTCGTCGGCACGCAGCACGGAACCGAACCTTCGGGCGGGGAAGCGTTACTGCTGGTCGCGCGAAGTCTTGCGCTGGGCGACATGAACTCGCTGCTCGATAGCGCGGATTTTATCATCGTGCCGAACGCCAACCCGGACGGACGTGATCTCCGTCGGCGCGTCAACGCCAATAATGTGAATCTGAGCACCGATTTCGTCCTCTTATCTCAGCCCGAAAGCCGCGCGATCAATGATCTGCTGTTGCGCGTACGGCCGCAGGTCGTGCTCGATGTCCATGAATCCGCCATCCTGAAAAAGAAAACCCTGGGCCGCGAGGGCTACCTAACGGACTTCAATGCCCAGTTCGAGATCGGCAACAATGCCAACATCGCGCCCGAGATCAGGCGCCTGAGTCTCGACCACATGCTGCCCGAAATCGTCCGCGAAGTTCGACGCCGGGGCTTGCCGGCCCAGCGTTACATTGGCGAGATTACGAGTATTCGCCAGCCGATTACCAACGGTGGCTTGTCCCTGAAGAACTTGCGCAACAAGGCCGGAATGCTGGGCGCCTTTTCGTTTCTGCTCGAGAATCGCCTGGATCCGCCGGGGAACTACCCGACGCATAGAAACATCCGCGAGCGCGTTGCCGAGCAGATCCTCAGTATTGAAAGCTTCCTTAAGGTGGTGCAAGCGCATGCACAGGAGATCATGGCGATCACGCGCACGGTTCGAACGGCGCCTACGCCCCGATCGGTGTATTTGTCCACGGCGTATGAAAGAAATAAAACCCAACCGCGCATCTCCTTGCAGTTGCGGCGGCGCGATACGGGTGTGGCGGAGAAGCGGTGGTTCGACGATCATCGCGCGGTAGCGACGGCGCATAAATTAAACCCGCCGCAAGCCTATGTGGTCACGGCCCATGAGCAACCCGTCGCGGCGGTTTTAACGCGGCACCATCTCAGGTATAAGAAAATTACCAACCGGCGCAAGCTCTCCGTGAATGCGCAGAAAATAAAAGCGGATGGCAACCCCTTGAAACCGGGCGAGCCGGCGGCTATTCACGCCTACCCGGCCGAGCTTTTCTTGGAACCGGGCGATCTGTGGATCGAGGCGCGCCAGCCGGAGGGTTTGATCTTACCCTTGCTGTTGGATCTTCGTTCCACCAGCAGTATTTTCGCCTACCCCCCGTTTAACGCCTCGTTGCGCCGGGGACGCGAATTCTTCGTCTATCGCGTGCCATAGCCTGCTGAAGAGACGGCGGCCGCTCCTAGAATTGCCGGGCGGACAAGGCACCCGGATCCGGTGAGATCGACTTCCTCGCCCCGGCCGATAGGGCGATTTCCGTCAAGATCTCCTCGGCCATACGCTGGGCCGCAATCAAACTCGGACCCTGCACTGTTTCCTTGAGCAGCTTGAGCGGCTCGTGGGCGTCCTGTGAACCATGCTTGGCAGCCACTTCGCACCACGCGTAGGCGCGCACGCGATCCGGATCGACGCCGCGGCCGATGGCATACGATAAGCACAAGAA
Source organism: Pseudomonadota bacterium (assembly GCA_030859565.1). NCBI lineage: Bacteria > Pseudomonadati > Pseudomonadota > Pseudomonadota bacterium. The sequence continues at coordinate 6,648 of JALZJW010000050.1, read as the reverse complement.
GTATTGAGCGTCGGCTATGCCTTGCATGGCCGCCTCGCGATACCAGCGCACGGCGTGGGCGTAGTTTTGGGCTGTTCCTCGCCCCTGCCCAAAAATCAGCCCCAGATTGTACTGCGCGTTTCCATGGCCCAGTTGCGCCGCTTGTTGGAGCGAAGCGAAGGCCTTGTCATCGTCCACGGGCGTGTTTTCGCCATTGCGATAGGCCATACCTTCCTCAAATAATGCGTCGGCCCTGGTCGATGCTTCAGTCGTAACGGGGCTCGGAACAGACACCACCGGAACTCCGGTAGGTGCGCTCGCGGGCGGGTTTTCCCTTAACACCGGCGGCGGGGCGGCGCCGCGTTGCGTCGCGAAGCCGGTGAGGATAGCGATCGCGGCGCCGATCCCGAGCGCGCCCCAGACAGCACGGCGCCCCCAGGAGGGTTGAAATTGATCAATCCCGGGAGGTGGGGCATGTTGCACCCCTTCGCTGGCCGTGACCGCGGTGGCCAGCAATATCGTTTTGGTATCCGTGCTAAGCGGCGTGGGCCGGTTTCGCAAGTCTTTCAGGTGAGTCAGCAACTCGTCGACGTCCGCATAACGATCCTCGGTCCGTTTGGCCGTCATGCGCCCGACAATCTCCTCGAAGCAAGCGTGCGTTTCGGGCAGGGCCGGCATCGGCTCGTTCATGTGCTTTACGATGGTCTTGATATCGGACTCGTCGTCGAAAGGTTTTACGCCGGTCAGCATCTCGTAGAATACGATGCCCAGGCTGTAGATATCGGAGCGGCAATCGACATCTCTACCCTGGGCTTGCTCGGGGCTCATGTAGTGCGGGCTGCCCAAGATCGTACCGGTGATGGTGACATTCTCTTCCAGGCCGATCTGCTTGGCGATGCCAAAATCGGTGAGAATCGGAATGGCCTCGTCCCGGAACAGGATGTTGGCGGGTTTCACGTCCCGGTGCACCATGTTTCTTCGATGCGCGAGCCTGAGGGCACTCGCCATCCGCTCGATCACGTCGAGGGCGAACGCCGGGCCGAGGCCGCCTTTGATTCTCTGCTTCAGATCGCCCCCCTCGATATACTCCATCGAGATATAATGCAGCCCGTTCGCGATCCCGATATCATGAATGGTAATGATGTTCGTATGCGAAAGTTGCGCGATGGTGCGGCCCTCATTGAGGAAACGCTCGGAAAATTCCGGGGAGTCAAAATTGGTTAGGATCTTGAGGGCCACCGCGCGGTGCAGCGATTCTTGAATCGCGAGGTACACGGAGGCCATCCCGCCCTTGCCGATGCGGCGCTCGATTCGGTATCCAGGGATGATGTTGGGGTTCATGGTCTCAACTGTCTGCAATGGGTTACGGGCAAGCTGGGTGTAAAGCGGCCCAGCGGCGCCCTAATCCACGGTCCTGGAATTGCGGCATACCCCTGGGTTTAGGACACAGCTCATTCGAAAAGGTGTTGGCGATATATCGTGCATATCGAAGAGGTTCTTTAGAGCCGCCGGCGCGGCTCAGGTTAACGAAACGAGTTCGAGCGATGTGCCGGTGGACTGGGGATGCGGCCCACATGCGCGCGAAGGGAATAATCTTGTATGAAGATTAGGACTTACCGGGACAAATCACCGCGGATCTCGGCAACGGCCTTCGTCGATCCCACCGCCGCTGTGATCGGCGATGTCACGATGGGCGCGCACAGCTCGCTGTGGCCGATGGCCGTTGCGCGTGGGGATGTGAACGCGATTGTCATCGGCGATTGCACCAATATTCAAGACGGGACCGTCATTCACACCACCTCGGACAGCATGTATTCTCCCGGAGGTTACACGGTAACTATCGGCAATCATGTCACCGTCGGCCATCGCGTCGTGATCCACGGCTGCCGCATCGAGGACTATTGCCTCATCGGCATGTCGGCTACGGTCATGGATGGCGCTGTCTTGGAAGCGGGCTTAATCCTGGGGGCGGGGAGTTTGGTGCCGAGCGGCAAAGTACTTCAAGGAGGGTATCTTTGGATCGGTAACCCCGCGTGCAAGTCACGCCCCCTAACGGAGGTCGAGCAGAAATACCTATCGGATTCCGCTGCTCATTATGTCAGGTTGAAAGACCAATACTTGGGGATGCCTGGTCACGAATGAACCGGCGCGCGGAGCGCCGGTGATCGTTATACGTTTGTCCCAAAGGCGTGCATGGAATTAACCATTAGAAAACCCGATGATCTGCACGTTCACCTCCGGGACGGACCGTGGATGGCGAACGTATTGCCGCACACCGCGATGCGTTTCTCTCGCGCCGTGGTGATGCCGAATCTCGACCCGCCCGTCACTTCCACGGCCGCGGCCTTGGCGTACCGCGCGCGCATCCTTGATGCACTGCCTCGCGGCCTGCGCTTCGAGCCGCTCATGACGCTCTATCTCACCGAGGAGACCAGTATCGCGGAGATCCGAAAGGCCAAGCTAAGCGGCCATGTGGTGGCGGTAAAATACTACCCGGCCGGGGCGACGACTCATTCGAACCGCGGCGTCGCCGACATCCGCAAGGTGTATCCGGTGCTCGCGGAGCTTGAGAAACTCGGCATGCCCTTGCTCCTGCACGGTGAGGTCGTCGATCCGGCCGTGGATGTTTTCGACCGCGAGCGTGTTTTTATCGAACGGGTGTTGGGCGAGTTCATCCGGCGGTTTCCCGGTCTCAAGCTGGTGTTGGAGCACATTACGACGCGCGCGGCGGTCGAGTATGTTCGCACCGGCCCCGCATCCTTGGCGGCCACGATCACAGCGCATCATTTACTGCTCAACCGCAATGCCCTGTTTCAGGGCGGCCTGCAACCGCATCACTATTGTTTGCCCTTGCTCAAGACCGAGGAAGACCGGTGGGCGTTGGTGCGGGCCGCGACCAGTGCGAACCCGAAGTTTTTTCTCGGCACCGACAGCGCGCCGCACGCGCGCGCGGCCAAGGAGCGGGCCTGCGGATGTGCCGGGATTTATACCGCGCACGCTGCCTTGGAGCTTTACGCGGAAGTCTTCGACGAGGCGGGGGGGCTGGATCGCCTCGATGGTTTCGCAAGCGATTACGGTGCGGCGTTTTACGGATTGCCGAGGACGAGCGAGAAGCTTACGCTCCGCAAGACGCCCATGACCGTCCCAGTTAAGTTCCCATTCGGAAATGATGAGCTAATACCCTTTCGGGCCGGAGCGGCCTGTGACTGGACGCTGGTGACGCATGAGTAGCGACATGCGATCCAGGCGCCTGATGGCGTCGCGTTTCCGTGGCTTTTTGCCCGTCGTTGTGGATGTGGAAACCGGCGGTTTCGATCCAGCGACTAACGCCTTGCTGGAGATCGCGGCCGTGGCGGTAATGAGCGATGAGAGAGGCGCGTGGCGGCGCGAAAAGACGGTCGCCTGTCATGTACAACCGTTTCCGGGCGCTCATCTCAATCAAGCTTCCTTGAAGTTTACGGGGATCGATCCGCACCACCCGTTCCGCTTTGCCGTGCCCGAGCACGAGGCCTTAGAGAGTATTTTCGAGTTTGTACGTCAGGTGGTCGCCAACACGGGCTGCACTCGGGCGATCTTGGTGGGACACAACCCCTCCTTTGATCTGGCCTTTATCAAAGCGGCGGTCGCACGGACGGGTATCAAGCGCAACCCGTTTCACTCGTTCAGTACCTTTGATACCGCGACCCTCGGGGGCCTGGCGGTCGGCCAGACGGTATTATCGCGCGCGGTCCAAGCGGCAGGCTTGGATTGGGATGATGCCGAAGCGCATACCGCGATATACGATGCCGAGCGCACGGCGGATCTTTTTTGCGCAGTGTTGAATAAATGGAACGAGCTGGCGGGTGTTTAGGAGCTCTTCGGATCTCTCCGGCGACTATAGACACGCCGGCACCTGCTACGGCCGCAGACCGTTACCGCCGTTTCCCGGCTGGTGGGCAGCGCTTGGACCCGGCGTTGTGTGGATGGCGCTCGCGCAGGGGAGCGGCGAGCTGATCTGGTGGCCTTACATCATTGCAAAATACGGTTTAACTTTTCTGTGGGTGTTGATCCCCGCCTGTCTCTTGCAATACCCGCTCAACATCGAGATCGGGCGTTACACCTTATTGACCGGAGAGAGTATATTTCACGGGTTTATCCGTCTCCACCGTGGTCTCGGCATCTTCCTGTGGTTGCTGATGACGCTTTCGTTCCTCTGGTTCGGCGCCTTCGCCAGCGCGGGAGGGACGGCGATCGCGGCGCTCGCCGATTTTCCCAAGGGCTGGACGCAACGCGGTCAAACGCTCTTCTGGGCATATCTCTCGATCGCCGTTTTCCTCATCGCCCTCCTCACAAGCGGCGTCATCTACACCTTCATCGAACGGTTCATGAAAGCGGTGGCGGCCGTGACCGTTTTTGGCTTGCTCTGGGCTTGCACACAACCTGACGTGGTGAAGTCGATTCCTGAGTTCCTGCCAGGACTCTATGGATCGACAGGCCCTATGCCGAGATCCTGGGATCCGCGGGATGCGACGAAGCTTCTCACGGCCGTCAGTTTCGCTGGGCTCGGCGGTTTTTGGGCGTTGTTCTATTCCTATTGGTTGCGGGATAAGGGCAGCGGGATGGCCGTGCACATGGGGAGAATCACCGGACCGCTCGCGCGTAAACCCGAAGTCGTCAGCCACGACGGCAATCTTCCCGAAAGCGCACCCGAGAACGCGCGGCGGTGGCGATATTGGCGCCGCTTCCTGCGTGCTGATGTCTCCTTCGGAATCATTGGCAACCTGTTGACCACACTGATGACCTGTCTTCTCGCCTACGCGCTATTGTTTCCTCAAGGCTTGTTGCCCGAGGAGTACCAACTGGCGGTGGTGCAGAGCCAATTTTTCGAGGTGAGCTGGGGTGAGGCGGGGCGCGTCTTATTTCTCATTGTCGCCGCGGCGTTTCTAACGGATACCTGGTTGGTGACGGCCGATGCGGTGAGCCGCATCCAAGCCGACATTGTCCATGTGCTGTTTCCGAAGGCGAGGCGCTACGAGATGCGCTACCTCTACTATGTTTTCTTAGGGGTACTCACCATAGTCACGTCGTTGACCATGCTGCTTGATGCGCCGGGTCCTTTAATTCTCACGAGCGCCGTGATCGGATTCATCGGGACCGTGATTTTTCCGCTCGCCCTGTATTATTTGAACTATCGCTACTTGTCCCCGGAATTACCGCAATGGGCGCGTCCGAGCCGTGCCTCAAAGGCGTTGTTGCTGCTCAGCTTTGTGGTTTACTTTGCGCTGGCCTGTTTATACGTAGGATCGGTCGTAGCTTCTTGAGGAAGCTCTGCAAGAGTTACTGCGCAGCCCATCTGCTTTGGCGCGTGCTCGCTCGTCGCTCGCCTATCTACCTGATATGTCTCGCGACTCGCTCCGCGGCTTCGCGCATCTGGGCTTGCTCGCGACACTTTTGCAGAGCTTCCTTAACACGCTGCCAGTCCCTCATGACTGCGATAATGAAAAAACGCATTCCAACCTTAACGTCTTAGGCTCTCGAAATCGCGTGATCGTTCTTGCAGTTCTAGCGTTGGGTTTTCCGTTCATCGTAAGTACATCTTCCTCGCTAGAGCGGAGCTTTGTGAACCAGAGCGCACCCACGCATGGGTACGAGGTCGTGCGCGTCTATCCCCACGATCGCAATGCCTTTACGCAGGGCTTAACCTACGTTGACGGCTACCTCTACGAAAGCACGGGGGTGAACGGCCGTTCGACGCTCCGGAAAGTCGAATTAGAAACGGGCAGGGTGTTGCAGCAGACCACACTATCCCGTGAGCACTTCGGAGAGGGCCTGACGAGCTGGGGCCCGGATCTCGTACAGTTGACCTGGACCTCGAAGCTCGGATTCGTGTACGACCGGATGAATTTTCAAGTCAAGCGGACGTTTCATTACTCCGGCCAAGGCTGGGGGCTCACCCACGATGGTAAGCGGCTCATCATGAGCGATGGTACGGCAACGCTGCGGTTCCTCGATGCAACTACATTTCGTGAGACAGGCCGCCTGACGGTGCGCGAGGGCGCGACGCAAGTTGCTCAATTGAACGAGCTTGAAACTGTCCGCGGCGAACTGTTTGCGAACGTATGGAAGACCGATCGCATAGCCAGGATCGCGTTACAAACGGGTCGAGTCACGGGCTGGATTGATTTGCGCGGGTTGCTCAGTGAAGCCGACAGAGCAACCCGCGTCGATGTCCTGAACGGGATCGCTTACGACGCGCGGAATGACCGCCTGTTCGTTACCGGCAAACTGTGGCCGAAGCTTTTCGAAATCAAGCTTGTCCCTCGGCGCTAGCCCGGATTTCTCACCGATAGCCAAGAAAAAGGCCGTATCTCGTGGCATAATATGTGTTCGATCAGCATGTTATGCACAATGACGAGGACGGCTTTATGGAAACACAGTGTAACGGGTGGCGGATGGAATTTCACGGTCTTGGAGCTCGGCGGGTGGTAGGGAGGTTTGATGGGGGGAGGATCAGCGCCGATGGGGGTAGTTTGCTGTTGCGGGAGGTGGAGTCGCGGACGCACATTCTGAAGCGCCTGGCGGGGTGTTTCATCGATCACCGGGATCCGGAGTTGATCGAGCACTCGGTGGAGTCGCTCATCAAACAGCGGGTGGTTGGGATGGCGCTCGGGTACGAGGATCTCAACGATC
>JALZJW010000049.1 GCA_030859565.1 Pseudomonadota bacterium | reverse complement strand
GTTATAGATTTATCGTGCGTTTATCCACGGCGAGCGCGGCTACGTGCATGGCTTCCGCGAGCGTCGGATGAGCGTGGATCGCGCGTGCAAGATCTTCGGTGCTGGCGCCGAATTCCATCGCGATCACCGCCTCGCTGATTAATTCCGAGGCGTTCGGCCCGAAGATATGCACCCCAAGCAAGGCATCGCTTTCGGCATCGCCCAGGATTTTGACCAGCCCCGCGGTCTCGCCCATGGCACGGGCCCGTCCGCTCGCTAGGAACGGAAACACCCCGCGCCGAAACGGGGTGCCATTCGTCTTTAACGACTGCTCTGTTTGACCCACCCAAGCCACCTCCGGCCAGGTATAAATGATCGATGGGACACAAGCGTAATTCACCTCGGTGGCGTGACCCGCGATGGTTTCCGCCACCGCCATACCCTCCTCGGAGGCCTTATGGGCCAGCATCGGGCCGCCAATGACATCGCCGATGGCGAACACGTCTCTCAGGTTTGTGCGGCACTGATCATCAACCTCGACGAAGCCGCGCCCATCGAGATTAATCCCGCATTCCAGGAGACCGAGTTCGTCGGTATTCGGGCGCCGTCCGACCGCGACGATCAATCTGTCCACGGCCAGATCGTGCTGCCCTTGGTCCTTTTGGTACTCAACGCGAAGGTCCGTCCCGTTCACGGTCACGCCGGTCACGGTGCAGCCTAACCGGATCGCCAGATCTTGCCGCGCCAGTTCTTTCGCGGTGGCCTGCGCGATCTCGAAATCCGTGCCCGGCAGAAACTCGCTCAATGCCTCCAAGATAACGACCTCCGAGCCAAGACGCCGCCACACGCTTCCAAGCTCAAGCCCGATTGCGCCGGCGCCGATGATGCCCAAGCGCCTCGGGACTTCCGAAAATGCTAGCGCCGCGGTCGAATCGCAAATCAACTCGTTATCGATCTCGATGCCGGGCAGCGCGGCGGGTACCGAACCGGTGGCGATGATAATATGCGAGGCCGTGATCACGGACGCTTCGGCGGGCGTGCGTTCGGTCACTGAGACGCGCATGTCGCCCAGCAGGCGCGCCTGTCCCGCGTGCCACGCTACATTGTTTTTCTTAAACAGCCCGGCGATGCCCTGGGTCAAGGTACGTACGACTTTATCCTTGCGGAGCATCATCGACGGGAGGTCGAGGCTGAGCCCGCTGACCGCGATCCCGTGATCCTTGGTATGACGGGCAATCGTTTCGTAGAGGTGGGAGGAATCCAAGAGCGCCTTGGAAGGAATGCAACCGACATTCAGGCACACGCCGCCCAAGGCGGGTTTACCGGCGGCATCGACCCACGCGTCGATGCAAGCGGTTGTAAAACCGAGCTGGGCGGCGCGGATAGCCGCGACATAACCGCCGGGACCGCCACCTACCACCACGACGTCGTATCGGTCCACGCCCTAGACCTCGATTAGGATCCGCGCCGGATCTTCGATGTGCTGTTTGATCGTGACCAGAAACTGCACGGCCTCGCGTCCGTCGATGATACGGTGATCGTAGGACAATGCGACGTACATCATCGGGCGGATCACCACTTGCCCCTCTTCCGCCACGGGCCGGTCTTGGATCCGGTGCATGCCGAGGATCGCGCTCTGGGGCGGGTTGATAATAGGCGTCGAAAGGAGGGAACCGAACACGCCTCCGTTGGTGATGGTGAAGGTGCCGCCGGTAAGCTCGTCGATGCCGAGCTTCGCATCCCGCGCCTTGTCGCCGAATTCCTTGACCGCGATTTCTATTTGCGCGAAGCCCAGACGGTCAACGTCGCGAAGCACGGGGACCACGAGTCCACGCTCCGAGCTGACCGCGATCCCGAGGTCGTAGTAGTCATGGTACACGACATCGGAACTGTCGATGGAAGCATTGACAATCGGAAACTTTTTCAACGCCGACACCGCCGCCTTGCAGAAAAAGCCCATGAACCCCAAGCGCGCGCCATGACGTGACTCGAACGCCGAGCGATAACGCTCCCGCAGCGCCATGACCGGCTGCATGTTGATTTCATTGAACGTGGTCAGGATCGCGTTCTCGCGTTGCGCCGCCAAGAGGCGCTCGGCAACGCGCAAGCGCAAGCGGCTCATGGCGACGCGCTTCGTGGGACGCTGACCCGTGTCGGAGTCCGCAGGCGCATCTTTCTGCTCGTCGGGCGGTGGAACCAGCCCGGTATCTTTGGCTTCAATATAAGTGAGCACGTCTTGCTTGGTGATCCGGCCGCTTTTCCCGCGCGCCGGAATGGTCTTAGGATCGAGGGCGTGCTCCGTGACCAGCCTGCGGACGGCCGGGCTGAGCGCAGTCACGTCCTCGGAAGGCGCCTCCTCGCTTACGCGCCTAGGCACGGCAGCCGCTTTGGGCGTGCTGAACTCTTTATCCGCGGGTGGCTCGGCTTGGTGAGCGGTATCGATGACCGCCAAAACTTCTTGACTCAATGCCGTCTCACCTGCTTTTTTGTAGACCTCCTTGAGCATTCCCGCTTCCGGGGCGGTGATCTCCAATGTCACCTTGTCCGTCTCAAGATCGGTCAGGTGCTCGCCGCGCCCGATCCGATCGCCCGGTTGCTTATGCCACTCGAGCACGCGCGCATCGGCGATCGATTCGGCCAGTACCGGAACCTTGATCTCTAGGAGCATGAGGGTTAATGCTTTACGCAGTCTTCTGCTGCGCGACGGCAAACTGATTCAACTTCAAGGCTTCGCTGACCAAGGCCTGCTGCTGCTCGAGGTGTTTCGAGCTATAACCCACCGCCGGCGAAGCGGAGTACGGGCGCGCCACGAGCCTCAGTTGCTGCGGTTCGTGCAAGCGGCCGAAGAGATGCAGGCGGGACAGCAAGTAGATCCAAGCCCCTTGGTTGCGCGGCTCTTCCTGCACCCAAATGATTTCGAGCGCGTTCGGATAGCGCGCCAGCACGGCGTCCAGTCCTTGGGTTGGAAACGGATACAATTGCTCTAGTCGGACGATTGCGATGTCTTTGATTTTGTTCGCCCGCCGGGCTTCCAAGAGATCGAAATAAATCTTTCCGCCACATATCAGCACACGATCTACCGACCCCCCATCGATCGGATCGATCTCGTCGATAACGACCTGAAAGCCACCTTCGGTGTCGGTGATATCCGCCAGGGTCGACGTCGAGAGCTTATGCCTGAGCAGGCTTTTCGGGCTCATGACGACCAAGGGTTTCTTGTAGGGGCGGAGCGCCTGCCTTCTTAACATATGAAACATCTGCGCGGGCGTGCTCGGAACGCATACCTGTATATTTTCCTCGGCGCAGAGCTGTAAGTACCGTTCGAGGCGTGCCGAGGAATGCTCGGGGCCTTGGCCGTCGTATCCATGGGGCAACAACATGACTAGGCCGCTGTAACGGCTCCATTTGGACTCGCAGGAGGTGATGAATTGATCGATGACGACTTGAGCGCCATTGGCGAAATCGCCGAATTGCGCCTCCCAGATCACCAAGGCATCGGGTTCCGAACTGCTGTACCCGTATTCGAAGCCCAAAACCGCCTCCTCGGACAAGATCGAATTGATCACCATGAATCGCGCCTGATCCTCTTTGACATGGTGCAGAGGGGCGTAGCCTTCACCGGTTTGTTGATCGTGCAAGACCGCATGCCGGTGAAAAAACGTCCCGCGCTCGCTGTCCTGCCCCGCCAGCCGGACGGGATAACCTTCATCGATTAAACTGGCATAGGCGAGAGTTTCCGCGTATCCCCAGTCGATCGGCGCATGCCCCTGCCCCATCTGGCGGCGTTGCTCGATGATGCGCTCTACACTGCGGTGCAACTGGATATCCTTGGGGATGCTCGTGAAGCGTTCGCTAAGCGCCTGCACGCGTTCCAGCGCGAGCGCGGTTTCACAAGGCGCGTCCCAATGGGTACCGTGGTATGCGGTGAAACTGACCCTAAGTTCGTTCCTGATGTCGTATACGACCGGCCCCGCAACGATCTGATCGCCCTCAAGCGAATCGATGTAAGACCGGGCCATCGACTCCGCTTCGTTTTCTTGGATGAGACCTTCCTGTTGCAGCTTTTCCGAATAGATCCTGACGACGCTAGGATGGTGCCGGATCTTTTGGTACATGATGGGCTGAGTCGCCAGCGGCTCATCGGCTTCGCTATGGCCATGCCTGCGGTAGCAGACCAAATCGATGACAATGTCTTTGTTGAACTCCATTCGGTAATCGAGCGCCAGCCGCGCGAGCATTACGACGGCCTCGGGATCATCGCCGTTGACATGCAAGATCGGCGCTTGGATCATCTTCGCCACGTCGGTGCAATATAAGGTTGAGCGTGCATCCAGCGGATCGCTGGTGGTGAAGCCGATTTGGTTATTGATGATCACGTGAATGGTGCCGCCCGTGGTATATCCGCGCGTCTGCGATAGGTTGAGCGTCTCCATCACCACCCCTTGGCCGGCAAACGCCGCATCCCCGTGCATCAGGATGGGCAATACCGTGTCCCGGTTTCTATCGCGGCGCCGGTCTTGGCGTGCCCGTACCGATCCTTGAACGACCGGGTTAATGATTTCCAAGTGCGAGGGATTAAACGCGAGCGTCAGGTGAACCGTGCCCCCCGGAGTGGCGATATCGGAGGAGTAGCCCAGATGGTATTTAACATCACCCGAACCGGCGGCGTTCCCGCCCTTGCCTTCGAACTCCTCGAATAGTTCCGCGGGATGCTTGCCGACAATGTTGACCAGCACGTTTAATCGCCCGCGATGCGCCATCCCGATGACGACTCCCTTGATCCCGCCCTCGCCGCCGCTCTGTACCAATTCGTCGAGTAAGGGGATCGCACTTTCGCCGCCCTCAAGGGAGAAGCGTTTCTGCCCCACGTATTTTCGGTGCAGATATTCTTCCAGCGTGGTGGCGGCCACGAGCCGTTCCAGGATCCGCCGCTTTCTTGGCGGGTCGAAACCGGGCATGGCGCAGTCCAGTTCCAAGCGTTGCTGCAGCCAGCGTTTTTGGTTGGTGGCGTTAATATGCATGTATTCGGCGCCGATCGTGCGGCAGTACGTTGTCCGGACCCGGCGTAGGATCTCGCCGAAGGCGGCATACTCGGCGCCAAAAAGCGATCCCGTGCTATAGCTAACGCCAAAGTCGCGTTCGCTCAGCCCATGAAAGGCGGGATTGAGCTCCGCGACGATCGGACGCTCAATTTGGCGCAAGGGGTCGAGATCGGCTTGCCGGTGGCCTCGAAATCGGTAAGCGTTAATGAGTTGTAAGACCGCGATTTGTTTTTGGATCCGGGCTTCGAGATCGGCGTCCGATAGGGCTTCGGTCCGCTCCGGCGCCAGCGCGGACCCATCGCCTACCGGCTCTGCTTGCTCGGCGCCGGGCGTTAGATCTTCGAATACCGACCGCCAATGCGCATCGATCGCGTCCGGACTGCGCATGAATTGCTCATACAACGAGTCAATAAACTCGGCGTTTCCGCTATGTAATGCCGTAGCTCTGCGCTGCTTCATGACTTATCGATATTAAACGCGGCGGTTTCCTCATGCACGGGAATCGCCGTGCGCCCGCGTGAGACGATGATGACGGTAACGAAGCGGTCATGGGATCGGTTCCCTTATCACGGCAGCCCTAATGTGCGCCGCAATAATACCCAATAGCTAAGGATGGGCCAAGAGTTTTAGCCGCTGCCATGATTCGGTCCGGCCACGGCGGCTGCCAAGACGCTACTTGCTGCGCCGCGCAAAATAACGTTATGCTTACCGTGCAGAGGGGCCCATTGAGGTATAAGGCTTATGGTGAAACCTGGAAACGCATACGCGAATCCGCGGCCTAAGGATAATTCGATGACACCCGACACGGTAACGATAACGGACAATACTACCGGTAAAACGATCGAATGTCCGGTCTATCGCGGCACTTACGGGCCTGCCGTCATCGATACCAAGCGCCTTTACAGCGAGCTTGGGATGTTTACCTTGGACCCCGGGTTTGTCACGACCGCAAGCTGCCGTAGCGCGATTACTTTCCTTGACGGCGACAAGGGGATGTTGTTGTACCGCGGCTACCCGATTGAGCAATTGGCCGAGCAAAGCTACTTCCTAGAAGTAGCGTACCTGTTGATTTATGGCGAACTGCCGACGGCCCGGCAAATGGCGGAACTCGATTCGTCCATCAAAGAGCACAGCATGGTGCACGAGCACCTGATCAAGTCTTACGGCGGTTACCGCTACGACGCACATCCGATGTCGATCATGGTCGGCATGATGGGCGCGATGGCTTCGTATTACCACGATTTGATGGACATTTACGACCAGGGTGACCGCGATGCCACCGCTCGCCGTATCCTGGCGAAGATGCCGAACATCGCTTCCAAGTGTTACAAGTATGGCGTCGGCCAGCCTTTCGTGTATCCCAACAACGCCCTGGGGTACATCGAGAACTTCATGCACATGATGTTCGCGCGGCCCTCGGAACCTTTTATCGCCAATCCGGTCGCGATATACGCCTTGGATCTGCTCTTCATCCTCCACGCCGATCATGAGCAAAACGCCAGCACCTCCGCGGTCCGGCTCGCGGGGAGCACCGAGAGCAACCCCTATACCTGTATCGCGGCGGGCATCGCGACCTTGTGGGGGCGTGCACATGGAGGCGCGAACGAGGCGGTCGTGCATATGCTCGAAGAGATCCAGGATATTAAAAACGTACGAAAGTATGTCGATCGCGCCAAGGACAAGGACGGATCGTATCGATTGATGGGATTCGGGCATCGCGTCTACAAGAATTATGACCCGCGCGCGGCGATTATCCGCAAGGCGTGTCACACCGTCCTCGACGCCATGGGCGCGGGCGCGCATCGGCCTATGCTCGATATCGCCATGGAGCTGGAGCGCATCGCGCTGGAAGATGACTATTTTATCGAGAGGAAACTCTACCCGAACGTGGACTTTTATTCCGGGATCATTCTCAAGGCGCTCGAAATACCGACGCGTATGTACACGGTGTTGTTTGCCATAGCGCGGACCGCCGGATGGCTGGCGCAGTGGATGGAGATGATCACGGATGCGGATTTCCGCATCGGACGTCCCCGCCAGATCTATATCGGTTCCGAAACCAGGGACTATGTGCCGGTCGCAAAAAGAATCTAAGGAAGCGAGAGAGCCAATGACGCAACCCGTTCAAATCACGGTCACTGGGGCCGCCGGCCAGATCGGTTACGCATTGCTGTTTCGTATCGCCGCCGGAGAGATGCTGGGACGGAACCAGCCGGTATGCTTGCGGTTGCTGGACATCACGCCCGCCTTGAAGGTGCTGGAAGGCGTCGCGATGGAGCTCTTGGACTGCGCGTTTCCGCTCCTCGATGACGTCATCATTACCGACGATCCCAAGATCGCGTTTCGGGAAACCGCCTATGCATTGCTCGTGGGCGCCAGACCCCGCGGTCCCGGCATGGAGCGCAGCGATCTGCTCGCCGCGAACGCGGGGATCTTCCAGATCCAAGGCCGGGCCCTCAATGAACACGCAGAGCGAGAGGTCAAGGTATTGGTGGTCGGTAATCCAGCGAACACCAACGCTTTAACGGCAATGCGCAGCGCTCCGGACATCGATGCGAAGAACTTCTCCGCGCTGACGCGCTTGGATCACAATCGGGCCATCGTCCAGTTGGCGCAAAAGGCCGGCTGCAAGGTCACGGATATCAGGAAACTGACCATTTGGGGGAATCACTCGACCACCCAGTATCCCGACGTCAGCCACACCTTGATTCGCGGCCGGCCGGCCAAGGACGCGATAGAGGAGCGCTGGTTTGCGGACGAATTCATTCCGCGGGTCGCGAAACGGGGAGCGGAGATTATCGCCGCCCGCGGCGCCTCAAGCGCGGCATCGGCGGCGAACGCGGCCATCGAGCACATGCGCGATTGGGTGATGGGAACCCCGTCGGATGATTGGACCAGCATGGCGGTTGCGAGTGACGGGAGCTATGGCATTGCGCCCGGTTTGATCTATTCCTTCCCGGTGATCACCCAGGACGGCGGCTACCGCATTGTCCAGGGGCTCGGCATCGATGAGTTTAGCCGCGCGCGTATGGAGATCACCCGCAAGGAACTGGAAGAAGAACGGGACGCGGTCGAGAAGCTTTTGGCCGGTTGACGCAAGTTAACGCAAGCTAATCACCGGCCAGCGATTGATGCTTGCGGCCTGCGCCAGCGTAGCGTCCGGATCCACCGCGACGGGATGCGTGACCGCATGCAGCAGCGGCAAGTCGTTGTGGGAATCGCTGTAGAACCAGGTCTCGGCATAGCTTTCCCCCTGTTTAACCAGCCAGTCGGATAAGCGCGTCACCTTGCCGGCGGCAAAGGCCGGCGTTCCGCACACACGGCCGGAGTAGCGTCCGTCGATGATCTCCGGCTCGGTCGCGATGAGATGCTCGACGTCCAGTAATGCGGCGATGGGCTCGGTGAGAAATCGATTGGTGGCGGTGACGATGAGCAGCGTGTCACCCTTGGCGCGGTGAGTATGCAATAACGCCCGCGCCTTCGGAAGCATGATCGGCTTGATTTTTCGTTCGATATATTTTCCGCGCCACGCGCGCAGCGTATCGGCATCATGCTGGGCCAAAATTTCCAACTGAAAACCCAGAAACGCGAAGATATCCAGCGCGCCGTTCGAGTAATCCCGGTAATACTGTTCATGGCGGCGCTCATAGTCGTCTTTTTGAACGATTCCTTCCTCGGTCAAGAATTGTCCCCAGAGTGTGTCGCTGTCGCCGCCGATGAGCGTGTTATCGAGATCGAAAATTGCTAAAGTCATTCCCTGCGACTAAGGAACTAAGTGTGTTAGAATTTCCAGCAAAGTGTAAGCTTGCGAATTTACGGACGAATTCAATCGGATGTTGGCGGTGAGTCATGATAGACGCTCGCGGTTTTAGGTTAAATGTCGGAATCATTCTAAGCAATCGCGACGCTCAGGTCTTTTGGGCGCGGCGCGTGGGCATGGACGCCTGGCAGTTTCCCCAAGGCGGCATTAAGCGCCACGAAACCCCCCAGATGGCCATGTTTCGAGAGCTCAAGGAAGAGGTGGGCCTGGAGCCCGAGCATGTGGAGCTCGCCGGATGTACCCGCGCGTGGTTGCGCTACCGGCTCCCTAAACGCTATGTCCGCTACGATAAGAGGCCTGTGTGCATCGGCCAAAAACAGATCTGGTTCATGTTACGGCTCATTGGCACGGAGACGGACGTACACCTGGATGCGGCTCCACGCCCGGAATTCGATCGCTGGCAATGGGTGCATTATTGGCATCCCCTACAAGAGGTCGTATTTTTTAAACGCTCCGTCTACGAAAAAGCATTGACGGAACTGGCGCCTTTAGTCTTCGCCGGCAACGATTGATAGGTTCGGCACGCCCGTCATGCGCTATACCAACAACGGACATAACTTGCGCTTTTCCTGACGTCATGCCGGCGAAAGCCGGCATCCAGGATGAGCTGCTACGCCCACTGGACCCCGGCTCTGCGTCCTCGGCGCGCCAAGCAGGGCCGACTTCGGCCCCGGCCAGCCTTTGGCTGGCGCTCGTACGAGCCCCTGGCCCTGGCTTTCGCCGGGGCGACAGTTGAAAAGGGGGCGTCTTGCATCTTTACTAGCCGCACCGCGGCGCGCGGCGAAGCTATTTAATATTTGTTCTAAAAACATTACACTAACGTTATGCTTATAAAAAAGATTCTCGTTCATTAAAACTTGCCAGCGAGAACTCGAACTCGGGTTCGAGGGGGTAACATTATGAGTATTCGGGGAATAGTCGCCCTCACCGGCCTCGCGAGCCTCATGGCTTGCAGCGCCCTCGTTCCGCCGCCTCCGGTCCCGTCGGGCGGGCACCTGCGCGTGGAGGACAACCGCCAAACGCAAGACATTCCGCCGGTCGTGGACAAAGTCCCGTTGCTGCCTCGACCCGAGCCGGCGCCCGATCTCGAGAAATACACGGTCGTGGTGAATGAGGTGCCGGTCAAGGAGTTGTTGTTCGCGCTGGCGCGGGATGCGCAAGTGAACGTTGATATCGATCCCGGGATCGAGGGGATCGTGACCCTGAACGCGATCGACCAGACCCTGCCCCAGATCCTCGACCGCATCGCGCGCCAGGCCGACGTGCGGTTTGAAATCCAGGGCAAGAACATCATCGTGAGCCCGGATCGGCCGTACCTACGTACCTACCGGGTGGATTACGTCAATCTCACCCGCGAAAGCAAGGGCACCATCGACGTCGCCACTCAGATCTCAACCACCGGGATGAGTGACATCGGAGGCGGGGGCGCGGGCGGTGGAGGCAGTAATAACTCCACGAGCTCGATCACCAATACCGCCAACAACCGGTTTTGGCTGACCCTGACGCGCAATATTCAAGCCCTGGTCGGCGAAACCGCCGCCGGGAGCGCCGCGGGTCAGGGCGATCTACCGGTGACCGAGTCGGTCATTCCCAATCCCGAGAGCGGGATCATCACGGTGCGCGCGACATCGAAACAGCATGCCGCCGTCCAGTCGTTTCTAGACAAAGTGCTGGCTAATGCCCAGCGCCAAGTCCTCGTCGAAGCTACCGTGGTCGAAGTGATCTTGAACGATCAGTACCAACAGGGGATCGATTGGAGCGTAATACAGAACGACGGCTCCGGTTTTCAATTCGATCCAAACCTCCAAGCCCTGTCCAGCAATGTGCCGCAGGCTGCGGCAGCCTCGTTCATATTGGGTTATTTGGACCTGGATGCCAGCGGCAAAAACATCGATATCGCCGTGCAACTGCTGCGAACCTTCGGCGACATCAAGGTGCTTTCGAGCCCCAAGATCATGACCCTCAACAACCAGACGGCGGTGCTCAAGGTGGTTCAGAACTTCGTCTATTTCGAGGTGGACGTCGAGCCTGGGAGTGTATCCTTGGCGGCCGTGACTGACCCCGTCGTGGACACCACGGCGAAGACGGTACCGGTCGGACTGGTCATGACCGTGACGCCGCAGATCAATGAAAACGACGCGGTGACACTCAACGTGCGGCCGACCATTTCCACGGTAATCGACACGGTGGCCGATCCCAATCCCGAGCTCAGCCGCGATCTCGACACGCCATTGCAGAACTTGGTTCCCGTGATTCAAGTGCGGGAGATGGAATCGGTGCTGCAAATCAACAACGGCCAGATCGCCGTGCTCGGCGGGTTGATGCAGGACTCGGTGGAGCAGGATTCCAACAGCATCCCGCTGCTTTCGGACATCCCGCTGCTCGGAGACAGCTTGTTTCGGAGCCGCTCCAACGCTTACGAAAAGTCCGAGCTGGTGATCTTCCTGCGGCCGTTGGTGATTCGGAATCCGAGCCTCGAGGGGGATCTCGCGGGGTACCGCTCGTACCTCGAGGAGCGTGTCGAATCCAATACCTTGTATTAAGCCGTTTAACCTGACGCGAAATGGTCGTATATTGCGGTCGTTGAAAGAACCGTTACCGTGGGCCGGTAAGAAGCAAGGGGCTAGCATATGAGCCTACTGATGGATGCCTTGAAAAAGGCCGAGCAAGACAAAAAGAAGGCGGCGGAGGATTTACAAGCGAACCTGGCCGCTGGCGGGGTAGCCGGAGCCGGCACGCACGATGAGCCAGGCCTCGAGTTTCCCGTTGCCGATGCAGGTGCCGAGCCGGCCGGCGACACGAGTCAGGATGAGCGGATACCGGCAGGCGAGGCGTCCGATTTAACCTTAGCGGGCGACCCAATGAACCTTTCGCTAGATAGTAGCTTGCCTCTTTCGGGATCATCGCCAAGCATCTCCGGAAACGTCCCCCCGCCCGCTTATGACAAAGAAGCCACTCTGCCGTCGCAACGGGCTATCAATGCGTCGCTCAAGGACTATTTTGACTCCTCGCAGAGTCTCGACCGTTCGCGTCCGAAACCGGGCTTATCTACGAGCGGCTCGTTCCGGACGGGTGACACGATCGCCCGGGTTTCCGCGGATACCGTATTCACAGCGACCCAGCGTACGCCGATTACGAGCAGGGTCGGCCTAGGCCTTGTGGTGATTTTAGTGCTGAGCGCGTCATTAGGCGCGCTGTGGTTCTGGGGCGAGATCGAGCAAGGCAGCGCGGGTGCTGGCGGCATTAACCCGCCCCAAACCGCAATGAGCGCGTCCGGACCTGAGCGGCAGGCTCCGCCCGCGGGGCCGGTGTCTACCCCGGCCAGGGTGAGCGACAGTGCCAACCCTACTCCCCCGATCTCAGCCACTCCGACCGAGGAGGCCATCGGCGGGTTGGCCGAGCCGACGCAGGAACGAGATTCGCGGCCTGAAGAAGCCCAAGCAGGCTTACAGGAACCACTGGCTCGTTCCGCAACGACGCCGCAGCAGCAGCCTGAACCACCACCAATACGAGCGGGCTTACCGGCCAGCGTGGCGGGAATGGTTGCCGAACCGAGTGCGATCAAGATCACCAAGAGCCGCCGCAGTGATCTGGTCGATCCCGATATCACCGGCGCCTATCGGGCCTACCAGGGCGGCGACTACCGCCGCGCCGAACACCTCTATCGGACCGTGCTGAGCCGCCAACCCGAACAACGCGATGCGTTGTTGGGAATGGCCGCGGTCGCCGCGCGTCATGGCCAAACCGAGCAAGCCCAGCGCTATTACGGACGGCTACTTCAGATCAACCCGCGCGATAGCGTGGCGCATGCCGCGCTTTCCGGCCTGCAAGGGGCGGCCGGCCGCGAGCTTAGCGAGTCAAAGCTCAAGCTCTTGCTCGACGAGACCCCCCAGGCGGGACAAATCCATTTCAGCCTGGGCAACCTTTATGCCCGGCAGGGACGCTGGGCCGAAGCCCAGGAAGCCTACTTCAAAGCCTTTGGCGCCGAATCCCGGAATCCCGATTACGTATTCAATCTCGCGGTCAGCCTGGACCGGATGGGCCAGGCCAAGCCGGCCGTCGGTTATTACCGCCAGGCGCTGGTTCTGGCCGACAGACGATTGGTTAACTTCAATACCTCCCAAGTCCTCTCCAGAATACGGACCCTGTCTCATCCGCCAAGCAGTGACTGAATGTGAATCTCACCAAGGAGCCGCCGCGCCACATCGGGGAACTGCTGGTACTTAAGGGGGTTGTCAGCGCGGATCAAGTAAGGATTGCGTTAACGGAGCAGAAAAAGCGCAAGGAGCACCTCGGCAAAATTCTAGTCCGTCTCGGTTTCGCCACCGAGGCCGTCATCCGCGATGTCGTGGGCGGCGCGCTCGGTCAGCAGAGCACGGATCTCTCCAATGTCGTCGTGGAAAGCGAAGCCATCAAGCTCCTTCCCAAGGAAATGGCCCGGCGTTACCGCGTTCTTCCCCTCACCTACGATATCCCCCGGAACCGTTTGACCGTGGCGATGGCGGACACCTTTAATGTCGTCGCTCTGGACCAATTGAATGCACTGCTAGGCGGCGATGTCGACATCGTCCCGCTATTGGCGGGCGAAAACGAAGTCGATAAGGCCATCGATCAATTCTATGGTTTCGAGCTATCCGTCGATGGCATCATACAGGAGATCGAAACCGGGGAAATCGACTACGACAGCCTCGACCCGGAAAGCGAGGCTTACAGTCAACCGATCGTGCGCTTGGTCAACGCGCTGCTCTCGGATGCGGTCAAGCGCGGCGCTTCCGACATCCACTTCGAGCCCGAGCTAGGGTTTTTACGCTTCCGTTACCGTATCGACGGGGTATTACGCCAGGTGAGGAGTCTGCACAAAAACTATTGGTCCGCTATCGCCGTGCGCCTCAAGGTGATGGCGGACCTGGATATCGCGGAAACGCGCGCCCCCCAGGACGGCCGCATCTCCTTGACCTTATCCGGCCGGCCCATCGATTTTCGGGTCTCCTCGATGCCCACGGTCCACGGCGAGAACATCGTGTTGCGAGTCCTCGACCGTCAGAAGGGCCTCGTTCCCTTGGAGGAGCTCGGACTGGGGCCGGACCTGTTGAACGTCCTGCGTATGATGGTGGCGCGCCCTGAAGGCATTATACTCATCACGGGACCGACCGGGAGCGGGAAAACCACAACGCTCTATTCGTTGCTGAATCACCTCAATACCGAATCCTCCAATATCATGACCTTGGAGGACCCGGTGGAATACCCCATGGTTTTGATTCGCCAAACCTCGGTGAACGAATCGGTGCGGCTCGATTTCGCGACCGGGGTACGGTCGATGCTGCGGCAAGACCCGGACATTATTCTGGTCGGGGAGATCCGCGACGAGGATACGGCCTCCATGACCTTTCGCGCGGCCATGACCGGCCACCAGGTGTATTCGACCTTGCACACAAATTCATCGATCGGGGCCGTACCGAGGCTCCTCGACCTTGGGATCCGGCCCGATATCATGGCCGGCAACATCATCGGTATCATGGCGCAGCGCTTGGTGCGTAAACTTTGCGCCAAATGTAAGCAGCCATACTCCCCCACCGATGTCGAGCGCCGCTTAATCGGATCGCAAGGAGCAACGCCCCTAATCTACCGCGCGAGCGGTTGCGGCTACTGCGAGCAGCAGGGGTATAAGGGCCGAACGGCCATCATGGAGGTCCTGAAATTCGATGCGGACTTGGATGATCTCGTGGCCCGGGGAGCGACCATGCGCGACATCGCCCGGTGCGCGATGGACCGCGGCTTCAAGCCGCTGGCCGAGGCGGGGATCGCCCGCATCGTCGATGGTACGACGAGCCTGGACGAGGTGTCGCGCGTGGTTGACCTGACCGAACGCGTTTAGTCGATGGATCTCTACCAATATAAAGCCGTCGATACCAACGGCCGGGTAAATAAAGGGCGGCTCGATGCGCTCAACCCGATCGATCTGGAAGTGCGCCTCGCCCGCCTCGGATTGGAGCTGGTCAATTGCAAGGAGGTTCAAGCCACTCGTTTTTCGGCGGGCGCGGGTATCAAACGCAAGGACTTGATTACGTTCTGTCTCCACCTCGAACAACTCCTGGAGGCGGGTGTACCGATGCTCGATGCCTTGACGGATTTGCGCGATACGCTCGATCACCGCCGGTTTCAGGAAATCACCTCGGCCATGATCGAGTCCATACAAGGAGGCAAGAATCTCTCGGAAGCCATGCGGGATTTTCCTTACGTGTTTAGCGCGGTGTTCGTCAATCTCATCAAGGCCGGCGAGACCACGGGCCAGCTCACCCATGTCCTACGGAAGGTCATCGAAAATCTCAAGTGGCAGGACGAACAAGCGGCCTATACCAAGCGACTTTTCATGTACCCGGCGTTTGTCGCCGTGATCACGCTGGGGGCTTTGGTATTTTTGATGATTATGGTAGTCCCCGAACTGCTAAAATTCGTTCAGACAATGGGACAGGAGCTACCGCTGCACACGCGGGTGCTGATCTTTACCTCCAATGCCGTGGTCGAGTTTTGGTACGTATTCGTCTCGGTACCTGTACTTATAATCAGTTGTATCCTGATCGCGATTGAGCGCAGTCCGGCGTTTCATGTCGCCTTCGATGCCGCCGTGCTCCGTATTCCCTTGTTCGGGCAGATCATCAAGAAACTTATACTGACGCGCATAGCCAGTTACTTTGCCCTCATGTATGCTGCCGGAATCACGGTGCTGGAGTGTTTGAAAGTGGCCGAGGAGATCGCCGGAAACAAAGCCATCGAAGAGGCGCTTCGGAGCGCCGCCCGTCACATCAGCGACGGCGCCGGCCTAAGCAACAGTTTTGCGGCCACCGGTTTGTTTCCGGCCTTGGTAGTGCGGATGCTCCGGGTGGGCGAGAATACCGGGGGGCTCGAGACCGCGTTGCAAAACGTAAGCTATTTTTATACGCGCGACGTACGGGAGTCGATCGAACGCCTGCAGACCATCATACAGCCGGCGATGACGCTGGTGCTCGGAGTGCTTTTAGGCTGGGTAGCCTTATCGGTACTGGGCCCGATCTATGATCTCATCACTAAGATCCAGTTTTAGCTCCGCGCGTCGGCGCGCCCTCTGCATCGCCTCCGATGGCGTATCGGTATATCAATGGGAAAAGGGAGGTATTACCGACGCCTTCGTGTTCGACGTCGATGATGTCGGCCTGGCCAATTTTGAACGCTATCTGAGGGAGACGCCGAAGGTTCCCATCTATCTGATGGTCGATGTCGTCGAAGAAGAATACCGTCACGAAAACATACCTCATCTCTACGGGTCCGACCGCCAAGCCGTCATCGAGCGCAAGCAGACCTGGTTCTTCCGCGGCACCCCATATTGCCACGTCATGATGCAAGGACGCGAAGCGGAGGGCCGCCGCGACGACAAGCTGATGTTCACCGCCATTATCAACCCGGACATCGTGACCCCCTGGGTCCGGCTTTGCACCCAAAACAAGATTGCGTTGGCCGGCATTTACTCCTTGCCGATTCTAAGCGCGTCACTTCTCGCCAAGATGAAGGTCACTTCCAACGATGTGCTGCTCGTAACCATGCAGGGGTCGAGCGGGCTGCGGCAGTCCTTTTTCAACGACCGGATACTCAAGATGAGCCGGCTCGCCAAGCTGCCCAGGCTCGGCACGGTGCCCTTCGCCCCGTATATCCTCGGGGAGCTGGGGAAGTTCGAGCGCTACCTCACCAGCGTGAAGCTCCTAAAAGCCCAGCCGCTCGATATCTATATCCTCGCCCATGGCGAATCGTTGGACCAGTTGGAGCAAGCGTGCCGCAACACGGAAACGGTACGTTATCACTTGCTGGATGTCGCCGATGTCGCAAGGCGTCTGGGGATCCACGGAGTGCTCACCACTCCGTTTAGCGATCATATCTTCGCGCACCTCTTGCTGCGCACCCAACCGAAGAACCATTTCGCCTCGAATGAAGAACGCCGTTACTATATGCTGCACCAATCCCGCGCCGGTCTGTATGCGGCGAGCGTCATCGCCTTGCTCGGCAGCGCTCTGTGGAGCGGGTTCAACCTGATAGAAGGCGTGTCGGTCAGGCACCTGGCTCAGGATGCTGCAAAAAAAGCCACGTTCTATCAAGCCCGCTACGATAGGGAAAAGGGACGGCTGCCCCCCACCGCGGTCAGCCCCGCCGATATCAAGACCGCCGTGCACATCGTCGATACGCTGACTCAACACAAAGCGGCGCCGCTCAACCGGATGGGGGCCCTCGGGCAGGCGCTCGCTGGTTTCCCCACCCTGCGGCTGGAAGAAATCCAATGGACCGTGAGCACCGACCCGCAAGCGGGCGCTGGCGCGGACGCCTCGCACACGCCACCCGTTCCGAACACGGGTCAAGCGCCCAGTTACTATGAAATCGCAGAGATCACCGCCAATGTCTATCCCTTCGATGGGAATTACCGGGCCGCTTTAGATGAGATCAATCGCTTCGGCGAGGTGCTGCGGTTGAAGTACCAAGCCCATTCGGTCACGGCGGTGAACCTCCCGCTCGATACCCGCTCGAGCGCCCAAATTCGCGGTGATACGAAGGACGTGAACATACCCGAGAAAGCAGCGTTCTCGTTGCGGGTCGTTTTCGGAGCGGAACATGCGCACGGTTGACATCGAATGGCCGCTGTTGAGCGCGCCGCTCGCGGCGCTGGTGGTAGCGCTCATCATCAGCGCCTTGCTTATCATTGCCAGCGGTTATTTTCGCGACGAGATGGCGGAGGACTATCGGCTCAACAACCAGAAGTTTCTGGACGTAAGCCGCAAGTACCTGTCCGTGGACGAGGACGAGCTTATCATCAAAGAGCAATATCCGCGGTTCGTCAATCTTTACCGGCGCGGGATTGTCGGAGAAGAAAAGCGCTTGGATTGGGTGGAGATCCTCAAAAACTCCGCGGCGACCATTAAACTTCCCGGCCTGCGTTATGAGATCACCTCGCGCGGAGCGTACAGCCCCGCGTTCCCGCTCGTCCCCGGGCCTTATCAAATCAATACCAGCACGATGAAGCTGGATCTCGGGTTGTTACACGAGAACGATCTCGCATCCTTGCTGCAAGATCTCGATGAGAAGGCGCCGGGGATCTATACCGTCAAGGCATGTACGCTCAAGCGGGCGCAAAATGTAGTCGCCGAGAAACCCGATGCGGAAAACGTCAAGGCGGAATGTGACTTGCTTTGGTTTACCTTGAGCCTTGCGAGCGGCGAGAAGATAAATCTCTAATACCGTCGCGTAGTTATACCACGCACGGTCATAAATCGCCCTTTCTTGATCCCCTCACCCTAGCCCTCTCCCGGAGGGAGAGGGGACCTAAGGAGGCGATTTATGACCGTGGCCAGTATAGTAAAATGCGTATTGCCATGAACCGATTAATTATATTACTAACCCGGCAACAAAATAGTACCCTCTCCCCGCGGGAGAGGGTTAGGGTGAGGGGAATAAAATCATGGTCGTACCCACTCACCCCCGCCCTCTCCCCCAAAGGGGCGAGGGGGTATTTAATCGCCGGATTGATTGTCGGACTCGGGCTCCTGAGCCTCGGCATTCGCGCGGATGATCTCGGCCGGCTGTTCACGACACCGGAAGAGCGGGAGATGCTCGAAACCTTGCGCAATCAGCCCCGGCGCGCCGAAGCGCCGACCGAGCAGCCGCTGGAGCCTGAAGCCCTCGCACCTGAGCCGCCCCCGGTTCAAAGTGTCAGAGTGGACGGCTTCGTATCGCGGTCGCGCGGCAACAATACCGTTTGGATCAACGGCACCAATTCGTTAACGGGCGACCTTGGATCGCAGCAGGTCGATGTGAATGTCCGAGGCATCCGCGGCCAAACCGTGCCGGTTCGTGTCCAGAACTCCCCCGTGGGGGTTGGTTTGAAACCCGGGCAAACGTTCGACCCGACCGATTCGCGCGTGGTTGATTTGTATCAAGAGACAAATGACGCCGAGACGGCATCGGATAACGCATCGCCGGCATCGGAATCGCCCCGGTAGGTAGAACGGGGTTTCGCGGAACCACCGCTGGTCTACCATAAACCGGCGGGCTACCAAGACGTTAGCGAGATCGGTCAACGCGCACGTCCAGGCTTGTGCTATACAGGCAACGGTCATAATCTACGTTTTCGCTTCCGTCATGCCGGTGAAAACCGGCATCCAGCCGAGCCTTCAAGCGCCGCAGTGGACCCCGGCTTCCGCCGGGGTGACGGTGATATGGGGGTCATCCATGCTTAGGAAAATTATGCCAGTTCACGGTATAGGTGGCTCGGTTTCAAATGAATGATAACGATGAAGCCCTATGTGGATGCGAGGCTATCGCTTATTTATCATTCCAGGGCAAGCTGGAATCCAGGGGTTTTTGATAACGGTTGGATGCCAGCTTTCGCTGGCATGACGGGATCAGTATTGTGAACGTTTTTTCAAAACGCACTATTAGAAAGCAGTCCGGCGCCGCGCTCATTGCGTTCTTGTTGGTCTTTGTAACCGCCGCGTCTTTCGCGCTCATAAAAGGATTGAACGAAGTCGCGACCAAGCAGCATAGGGATGCGCAGACCGCCAAAGCGCTTGCTGAGGCGAAGGCGGCGTTGATCGGGTATGCGGCCGGGGCCAACCTCATACCCCCGAGTTCATGCAGCACGAATGTCTCACGGTGTCCCCGGCCCGGCGACCTCCCATGCCCAGACCGGAACAACGACGGTTATGCGGATAACTCCCCCCCCTCGGGTTCCCTTCCGATCTCCTGTGGGAGTTCTCTCGGGTCGAACCAGGCTAGACGACTCGGGCGCTTGCCGTGGCGGACCCTTGGCCTGCCGGACCTCCGCGACGGCACCGGCGAGCGGCTGTGGTACGCCGTGTCCAACAACTTCAAGATGCGAGACAGGACATCTTGCGGGTCGAGTGGGGTTCCTGGATGCCTCAATAGCGATTCGCGAGGGACAATCACGGTTCGAAATTCGAACGGCGGCGTTCTTCATGATGGCAGCAATCCGTATAATGTACCGAGTGGGGCTATCGCGATCGTATTAGCCCCTGGGGGGGTTCTACAGCGTCAGGATGCGGGTACGGCGCAAGATAGAAGCTGCGCAACATGCAACGATCCCAAGAACTATCTCGACATTGACGTTGAGAACGGTGAAGACAACGCTGATTTTGCGGACGAGATCTCCACGGATGGATTTATCCAAGGCGATATTTTCGACGCTTCTCAGAACGTAATCGTCAACGATAAAATCTTGGCTATCACCCATGAAGACATAATGCCGCTTTTGGAGCGTCGGGTGGCGGGGGAGGTGCTCGCGTGCCTAAGGGACTATTCAGCGCTGCCGGGAAATAATACCCGCTACCCCTGGGCAGCGAACGTGGCTTGGCCTGATCCTCCAATCTTGTCGGATGCGCGCGACCTGCGTTTCGGTCGCGTGCCTGACGAGCCGTTTAGCAAGACCAAAACTGATATCGGCGGGCCCACCTCGGATACGTGGCTACCGGACGAGTGCAAGCCACCGAAGTTAGCGACGTGTACCGTTCCAGTCCAGTGTAAAATCACTTCGAGATCTTCATCAAAAACGTGGTGGCTCAACTGGAAGGAGCACGTGTTCTACGCTGTGGCGGAGGCCTATCAACCGGCCACGGGCAGCCCCTCCCCTTGCGGGCCCTCCCCAAACTCCTGCCTGACGGTTAGTCCGCCCTCCCCAACGTCGGATCGACGAGCCGTAGTCATGGTCGCAGGCAAGAAACTAGCCGCCGTTCTCCCGGATATTCCATCCGATCAAGTCCGCGACGACGCCGATCAGAAAGGGACTGTCACTAATTATCTGGAGGGTCAAAACGCCACACCTCTTGACGATATTTTCGAAAGAGTCCCAGTGTCCACTACCTTCAACGATGTGGTCGTCGTCGCTCCATAGACCTTAGTCGTGCTAAAGCAAGGCGGTTTCACGCTGATCGAAATCGCGATCGCAGTAGTCGTGATCGCCCTGTTACTGGGCAGTTTACTTGGGCCGTTATCGGTAAGGATCGAACAAGCGGATCGGCAAGAGACGCAAGCACTGCTCGACGAAATAAAAGAGGCACTTTACGGTTTCGCCGTGACACACGGGCGACTGCCGTGCCCGGACACCGACGGTGACGGTCACGAAGACCGGGGCGGTTCCCCTAATTATTCATGTTCAACCCCTTTTGATTTTCTTCCGTCGGCAGACCTTGGAGTCGCTAGGACAGACGCGTGGGGAAGACGGTTCCAGTACGGCGTTACACCCGATTTCGCCGACGAGGATCCGGAGACGGTCGGGCCAGGAGGCTGCGTGGCGACGTCCACCACAACCACAATAGCGTTGTGTTCGGTCGGTATCGGCTGTATTAAAGACAGCGCCGCTGCCGTGGAGTGCAATGTGGGAAACGGCATACCGGCCGTCGTCATCTCTTACGGTGCCAATGGAGGTCTGGCCCCAACCTCCGCGGACGAAATAGAGAACCAGCCGCCGTCTGACGTAAATTTTGTCTCTACAGGCTATAGACAAAATCCCGAGAATCAATTTGATGACCTGGTCGCGTGGATTTCACCCCATATCTTGAAGAATCGATTGGTTGCAGCGGGTCGTCTACCGTAGGGTTGTTATTTGTCTGTTTGACCCATATTCACAACCCCGTGATCACGAGTGCCAAGAATAATAGCGCCGCGCCGTCGACCACATACACCCCCCACTGGCCCACGATGCGCCCACTATGCAGGTCGAGGATCACACGTTCCAGCGGCAGGCCGCTGACCCTGTACGATCGCGTGATTGACAGCCATCAAGCCACTTTCTTCAGGGACGAGCCAAGCTGCCGGTCCTTGAGGTATTCTTCCGCGTAATCCACGCAGCAGCCGCAGCTCGTACCAAGATGCAGATTATCACTAAGCTGCCTTATAGAATTCACGCCGTTTCGGATGGCGCGTTCAATATCTTGATTCTTGACCCCGTGACAGACACAAACAAGCATTCTCGCTTCCTCTTCAATTCAAGGCTGATGCTAATGCTATTACAAATGAGAAGCATTCGCAACCACTTTCGAAACAGATCTTAAAGTCTCTCTGCGCTACCTACGCTAGTGCTCTGTAACTCAAATAAGCCAGAAAATACCGCGACGTCGAAAACCAGATCCGTCATTCCCGCGGAAGCGGGAATCCAGCGCCGGCCTATGCTCCGCATGGATTCCGGCTCGCGTCCGCTACGCGGACTTGGCCGGAATGACGGGTCTGTGTTCTGCGGCGTGTTTCTGTGACACTCCACTAGCACATCGACAATAGATAGTTTTCGATCCCCAGTTTCTCAATCAATTCAAGCTGGGTTTCCAACCAATCTACGTGCTCTTCTTCTCCACGCAGTATCGCTTCCAAAAGCGATCTGGAGACGAAATCCCGGCTCGATTCACACCACGGAATCGCCTCCCGCAGTAGGGTCATCGCGTTGTTCTCGAGTTTAAGGTCACAGGTCAGCATTTCTTTCACGTTCTCCCCGAGCATGAGTTTTCCTAGGTCCTGGAGGTTCGGCAGGCCGTCCAAGAACAGGATCCGCTCGATCAAATGATCCGCATGTTTCATCTCGTCCAGGGATTCACGAAACTCGTACTCGTTGAGCTTGTGCAACCCCCAGTTCTTGAACATGCGTGCATGCACAAAATATTGGTTGATCGAAGTAAGCTCGTTCTTCAAGACCTTGTTGAGATAGTCGATCAGTTTGCCGTCGCCTTTCATCGGTATCCTCACTTCACAGGAACGGTTGGTACCGTCATTCACGCACTATATTGAGCGCATCTCCCTGCATGTCAATGCGGCTCGTCCCTCAAGCCCATCGCAGGGCGTGTTATTTTTTAACCTATGATAGAGTTGCCATCAAAGGACGTCGGGCCGTCGCATCGCGCGACATTCGATTAATATTCAGCGGCAATAGCGCACACGATTGGGAAGCGAATGGAAAATCCCTTACTGACCGAGGCGGGTCTACCGCCGTTCAAACACATCGATGTCGGTCACGTGGAACCGGCCATCGATACCGTGCTAGCCGAGAATCGTGCGGCTCTCGCATCGCTTCTAAAAAACGCGGCGTCACCGGACTGGGAACGAACGCTACGGCCGGTAGAAGACTTACAGGACCGATTAAGCCGCGCCTGGGCGCCGGTGCGGCATCTGCATGCGGTCGCCGCGCGCGCGGAGATCGCCGTGGTTAAGCCACCGCTGGGGCCTGGCGGCGTAAGCTGATTGAGCGCTATGCGACGCCTGCGCGCAACATCCCTCGCGATCTTGCTTACCCTGGAATCCCCGCATCTAATTGCCGAGGAGGCCTATGTCATCGATCGGCTGCTCATAGGTATCCACAAAGACAAGGATCTCGCAAGCGAGATCATCAAGGTGTTGCCCACCGGGACCAGACTGGAAGTGCTGAAGCGAGAGGCCGGCTTGGCGCAAATAAAGGGACCCGAAGGGATCACCGGATGGGTCGATGCCGTCTACCTAATGCCTGAGCGTCCAGCCCGTGTGGTGGCGGACGCGCTGGACAAACAAAACAAGCAATTGGAGGCGGAAGTCAAAAAACTAAAGGAGCGTCTGAAGCGTCTGCGGACCGCAAGCGCGGGTCCGGCCGCCCCCAACGCCTCGCGCGCGGAGGAGCCTGATCCGCAGGCGTCCGAAACCGAAAAATTGCAGGAACAGAATGCGGCCCTCACCCGCTCGCTTGAGGAACAACGCCTGCGGGCCGAGGAATTGCGCACGCAATTGGCGGCACTCACCGCTCGGAGCGGCGGCGCCACCCCCTCAAGCTCCGCAAACGAACCCTTCATCGCGAAGTTTAAGTTGCCCTTGATCTTCGCGGCCTTGGCCTTGGCCCTGGGCGCCGGATGGGGGTTTTATCTCGCGGACTACCTGCAACGGCGGCGCCACGGGGGTTTCCGCATTTAGCGCGGGGAAGGTTTGTGGCTGTGCTGAAGGTTGCCACCTGGAACGTTAACTCCGTACGTTTGCGCACCGAGCAAATCGTGCCATGGCTGGTCCAGGAACGCCCCGATCTACTGGCATTGCAGGAAACCAAAGTGCCGGACGCCGAGTTTCCGGCTGATGTTTTTCTCGCGGCCGGTTATCAGTCGCTTTACGCGGGTCAGAAGAGTTACAACGGCGTAGCGATTCTGAGCCGCGGCACCGGTACAGACATCCTGACGGAAGTGCCGGGACTGACCGATCCGCAACGCCGGATCCTGGCGGTTGTGTTCGATAAAATAACGCTCGTGAACGTTTACGTTCCCAACGGCTTCGAGGTGGGATCGAAAAAATACGCGTACAAACTCGAGTGGTTGCAGCATTTCATCCTCTACGCGGCGTCGCTGGTCCGGAGCGGGAACGACGTTATCATTCTCGGGGATTTTAATATCGCACCCGAGGACCGGGACGTCTATGATCCCGTGGCCTGGGAGGGGAATGTTCTCGTGAGCCCGCCGGAACGAGAACGCTTGCAGCGATTATCGGCGCTCGGGCTTACGGATGTGTTTCGACTTTTTCGGCAGGATGCGGGATCTTATTCCTGGTGGGACTATCGCGCCGGAAGCTATCGGCGCAATCACGGCCTCCGCATCGACCTCATCCTGGCGAGTAAGTCGCTGGCCTCGCGCTGTATCGATTGCCGCATTGACAAAGAACTGCGCGGCCAGCCCAAGCCTTCCGACCACGCGCCGGTCATTGCCGAGTTTCGGTAATTCGCCACCGATCCCGCGAGTGAAGGGCCGCGCCAACCGCAAGAACCCGTTGCGCTGATCACGCCTCAGTCGCTAAGATTGCTTAGTTTTTTTATATTGATACCTTTCATGAAACCCGATATTCATCCAGCATACAGCGAGATAACCGTCACCTGTAGTTGTGGCAATAGCTTTGCCACGCGCTCGACGGTCGGTAAAAACATCCATATCGACGTGTGCTCCGCCTGTCACCCGTTCTATACCGGCAAGCAGAGGCTCGTGGATACCGCGGGGCGTGTGGATCGATTCCGGCGGAAGTATAAGTTGCACTCCTAGAGTAGTGTCTCTGAAATACCTATACAGTCACCAATCTGTCGATACCCCCTTCGTCATTCCCGCGAAAGCGGGAATCCAGGGTCTTTTGTGGATTCCGGG
>JALZJW010000048.1 GCA_030859565.1 Pseudomonadota bacterium | reverse complement strand
TCCCCGCTGCTGCAAGGGCCGATCACGCGCCGGAAGCGGCTCGCTCGGCGCGTTTGCGTTGGTGTTCGTTGAGGAGCTTTTTGCGCAGCCGGATGGCCTTGGGGGTGATCTCGACCAGCTCGTCGTCGTCGATGAATTCGAGCGCCTGTTCCAGATCGAAGCGGATCGGCGGGGTCAGGATAATGTTCTCGTCGGAGCCCGCGGCGCGGATATTGGTCAATTGCTTCGCCTTCATGGGGTTGACGATCAGATCGTTGGCGCGCGCGTGGATGCCGATGATCATCCCCGTATAGACGTCTTCCCCCGGACCGATCAACAGCCGGCCGCGCTCCTGAAGATTGAACAGCGCGTAGGCGAGCGCTCTTCCCTCGCCGATCGAGATCAAGACCCCGTTGGTGCGCTGGCCGAGCTCGCCCGGCTTCATCGGAGCGTAGCTCTCGAAGGTGTGATACAAGAGGCCGGTCCCGGAGGTCACGGACAGAAACTCCGTGCGAAACCCGAAAAGCCCCCGCGATGGGATAAGATAATCGAGCCGCACCCGGCCCCGGCCGTCGGGTTGCATGTTCGTCAGATCCCCTTTACGCATACCCAGCCGTTCCATGACCGCGCCCTGACCCTCCACCGGCACATCGACGGCGAGTTGCTCATAAGGTTCGCAGAGCCGGCCATCAATCTCCTTGACGATGACTTGGGGCCGCCCGACCGACAGCTCATAACCCTCGCGGCGCATGTTTTCGATCAAAATCGAGAGGTGCAACTCGCCGCGGCCCGAGACCAGGAATTTATCCGGATCCCCGGTATCCTCGACGCGCAGCGCGACGTTGTGGATGAGCTCCCGCTGTAGCCGCTCGCGGATCTGGCGGCTGGTGACGAACTTTCCGGCGCGTCCCGCAAAGGGCGAGTTCGACACCTGGAAGCTCATGCGGACCGTGGGCTCATCGATGGCCAGCGGAGCTAAAGCCTCGACCGTCTTCGGATCACAAATCGTGTCGGAAATGGTTAAGGGTTCGACACCGGTGATGGCGATGATGTCGCCGGCGCTCGCTTCATCCATCTCGATCCGCTGCAATCCGTGAAAACCGAGGACTTGCAAGATCCGCCCGTTGCGGCGCCCGCCGTCGCGATCGACGACCACAATCGAGGTATTCGCCTTGACCGTGCCGCGGGCGATCCGACCCACCCCGATGGCGCCCACGTAGCTCGAATAAGCGAGCGAGCTAATCTGCATCTGGAACGGACCCGCGCGATTGACGTTCGGCGACGGCACGAATTTAACAATCGTCTCGAAAAGGGGCGTCATGTCGCCCGCGGGATCGATGTCCTCGCTCGCGAGGCCGGCGTAACCGCGGAACGCCGAGCAATAAACCACGGGAAAGTCGAGCTGCTCGTCGGTGGCGCCCAGGTGGTCGAAGAGCTCGAAGGTCTGATCCAACGCCCAGTGCGGGCGGGCGCCCGGTCGGTCCACTTTGTTGATGACCACGATCGGTTTGAGGCCGCGCGCGAAGGCCTTTTGGGTCACGAACCGGGTCTGCGGCATCGGTCCGTCCACGGCATCGACCAAGAGCAACACGGCGTCGACCATCGACAGGATGCGCTCGACCTCCCCGCCGAAGTCGGCGTGGCCCGGCGTATCGACGATGTTGATCCGGTAGCCGCGCCAGCGCAGGGCGGTGTTCTTCGCGAGGATGGTGATCCCACGCTCGCGCTCGAGATCGTTGCTGTCCATGATCCGTTCGGGCGGCGCGGCGCGCTCACCGAGCGTCCCGGATTGCTGCAGCAGGCGGTCCACCAAGGTCGTCTTGCCGTGATCGACGTGGGCGACGATGGCGATATTTCTCAGTTTATCGAGTGAATTCATACTGGCGAAACGCAATCACAAAAAGCGCGCCATTATACGCCAAAGTTGTGCTACGCAGCTGCTCGAAAGCCAAGGCTCGTTTTTTATTCCTCAGGCCCCAGTGACTTCGCGCTATTCTGGCGCCTTCCTGCACCTACACTCGGACTTATAGTACGATCGGTGCGCGAACATCACGAACACCGATACTCATGCTTGAGCTCAGTCTAATCTTGAATCAGATCCAGGAATCGCGGCAGCGACTCGGCGCGCTACGGGGGTATCTTTGACTACGACCGGAAGCACGCCCGCCTGAGCGAGGTGGTCCAGGCGCTCGAAGACCCGGCGCTCTGGGAGAATCTCGATCGGGTGCAGGCGCTCGGTAGGGAACGCGCCGCGCTGGAACGGGAGGTGGGCGCGATCGACGGCCTCGATCGCGACCTGGCGGACGCCGCGGAACTGCTCGAACTGGCGGTGGCCGAGGACGATGCGGCGGCCGTGCAAGGCATGGCAGAGGACGTGAGCGCGATCGATGAGCGCGTCGGCGCGCTCGAGTTTCAGCGCATGTTTTCGGGCAAAATGGATCCCAACCCGGCCTTCCTCGATGTCCAGGCCGGGGCGGGTGGTACCGAAGCCCAGGATTGGGCGGAAATGCTGCTGCGTATGTATCTAAAGTGGGGCGACCGACGCGGCTACAAATGTGAATTAATCGAGGTCTCGCCCGGCGAGGTCGCCGGGATCAAGAGCGCCACGGTTTACTTTCAGGGTGACTATGCCTTTGGGTGGCTGCGGACCGAGACCGGGGTGCACCGCTTGGTGCGCAAGTCGCCCTTCGATTCGGGTAACCGCCGCCACACCTCCTTCGCTTCGGTTTTCGTGTCGCCTGAGATCGATGACAGTGTGGACATCGTGATCAATCCTGCCGACCTTCGAGTCGACACCTATCGCGCCAGCGGCGCGGGCGGCCAGCACGTCAACAAGACCGATTCGGCGATCCGCATCACGCACCTGCCTACGGGAAGCGTGGTCCAGTGTCAAAACGAGCGCTCACAACATAAGAACCGGGCGCAAGCCATGAAGATGCTGCGCGCCAAGCTCTACGAAACGGAAATGAAGAAACGCAACGCGGAAAAACAAGCGCTCGAGGAATCGAAGGCGGAAATCGGTTGGGGCAGTCAGATCCGCTCCTACGTGCTCGATCAATCCCGCATCAAGGACCTGCGCACCGGGGTGGAGAGCGGTAATCCGCAGGCGGTGCTCGATGGGGATCTGGACCGCTTCATCGAGGCGAGCCTGAAGCTCGGGGTGTGAGCAGGGCGATGTCCGAGCACGACGTTCAATCCGCGCAGCGGCGCGCCAAGCTCGCGCAACTGCGGGCCGAGGGGGATCCCTATCCCAATGACTTCAAACGCGACGCGCTCGCGGCCGATCTGCAGCGGCGCTTCGGAGATCGAGACCACGCCGAGCTCGAGGCGGCGCCGATGGCGGTCACGATCGCCGGCCGCATGATGACCCGGCGCGTCATGGGCAAGGCCGCCTTTGCCCACCTCCAGGACATGAGTGGCCGCATACAACTGTATCTGCGCCGTGAGTTGCTTGGGGAAGGCCGTTACGATGCCTTCAAAGACTGGGACATCGGTGATGTCATCGGGGCCACGGGGAGCTTGTTTAAAACCAAGACCGGGGAGTTGTCCGTTGCGGTGCAAAGCGTGCGCCTGCTCGCGAAGAGCCTGCATCCCTTGCCGGAGAAATTTCACGGGCTCAGCGATGTCGAGACTCGTTACCGCCGGCGCTATCTCGATCTCATCATGAATGAGGCGAGCCGGCGGGTTTTCGAGCGGCGATCGGCGATCATCGAGTTTATCCGTGATTACTTGAAACACCGCGGCTACCTCGAGGTCGAGACGCCGATGATGCAGGTGCTTCCGGGCGGGGCGGCGGCGCGGCCTTTTGTCACCCACCACCACGCGCTCGATATGCAACTCTATCTGCGCATCGCCCCGGAGCTGTTCCTCAAGCGCTTGGTGGTCGGCGGCCTGGAGAAGGTGTTCGAGATCAACCGTAATTTCCGCAACGAAGGGCTCTCGACCCGCCACAACCCGGAATTCACAATGCTCGAGTTCTACGAGGCGTACGCGGATTACGGGGATCTCATGGATCGCACCGAAGATCTCATCCGCAAGCTCGCGCTAACGATCCTCGGGAGCACGGCGCTCCGCTACCAAGACGAGGAGTTCGATTTGTCGCGGCCGTTCGCGCGCATGACTCTCAAAGAAGCGATCATACAATTCAATCCTGGGCTCGCACCCGAGACCTTGGAGCGTTTGGATCCTTTGAGCGCCTACGCCAACCAGCTCGGGATCGCCATCGAAGCGGGTTTTGGGCTCGGTAAAATCCAGCTTGAGATCTTCGAGAAGACCGTCGAAGAAAAGCTCCGTGCGCCTTGCTTCATCACCGCCTATCCGACCGAAGTGTCCCCGCTCGCACGCCGTAACGCGGAGGACCCCACGATCACGGATCGGTTCGAGTTTTTCATCGCGGGGCAGGAGATCGCGAACGGGTTCTCGGAGCTCAACGATCCCGACGATCAAGCCGAGCGTTTCCGGCGCCAGGCCGAAGCGAAGGAGGCCGGTCACCATGAGGCGATGCACTACGATGCCGACTATGTCTTGGCGCTTGAGTATGGGTTGCCGCCCACGGCCGGCGAAGGCATCGGGATCGACCGGCTGGTGATGCTATTGACCGATTCTCGCTCTATCCGCGATGTGCTCTTGTTCCCGCACATACGGCCGCGGACGGCCGAGGTCGCGCCGGGATGAAGAACTCCAGCATAGAGTCAGAATCCACGCGGTCAGAGCCGATCGAAAACACGTGCCCGCCGCACGCGGCCGCGACGGCGATCGCGGCAGAATATCGATTCACAAGCGACGCTCGTCAAGCGGTCTCGCGCCTAAGAGCCCGTAGTCAGCTAAAATCGTCGATAGCGTGGCATTGGTCAGCCGAAATTTAAATAAGGGGGGAGTCGCGCATGCCGCCAGACAACGATGTCCCATCTGTCAAACCTGCCTGGATGTCGCCCATCGAAACGCGCCAGGCACGAGCAGACTATTATTTCCAAACTGTCCTCGATGGCCAGCGCGAGTGGTACTCGAAGGGCGCCCGGAAACAGAAGCGCCGATATTTGGCATTCGCCATCTGCGTCATCGTCCTTGGTACACTGATTTCGGTGCTCCAAGTGCTGGAAGCGGACTGGGTGCCCCATCTTACCGCCGCGTTAGGTGCCGCTGTCACCATCAGCCGGGCGGTGGATACTCTGCTGCGTCCCGGCGAGAGCTGGCAAGCCTACCGCAAGGCCTCCGAAGGCATGAAACGCGAATACCGCCTGTATCTCAACAACGCGGATCCTTACGCCGCCGCGCAGGACGAGGCCGGCGCCTATCGCCTCCTGGTCGAGCGGGTCGAAACCATTATCGCCGAAGAACAGCAACTATTCTGGCAGTCTCAAGCCAAGGGTGGGGCCCAACAGGAACCACCGCCTGAGCAAGGCGCGTGACCGCCATCTTCAACGGCTGCCAGTAGGGATGACCGCGATATTCATCAGCCACAGCAGCAACGATGCCAGGGAAGCCGTCGCGCTGAAGCGATGGCTGACCGATAACGGCTGGGACGATGTTTTCCTCGATATCGATGTGAAAGATGGTCTCCGTCCGGGAGAGCGCTGGAAGGATGCCCTGAAGAACGCGGCCGACCGCTGCGAAGCGGTGCTGTGTCTGGTCTCGCCCACCTGGCTAGTCTCGGCCGAGCGCAAGCTCGAGTACCGCTATGCGGAAACGCTCCGCAAGCATCTTTTTCTTGCCATCGTCAAGCCCTGCAATCCACAGGAGCTGCCGCCCGACTGGCAATGGTGCCCGCTGTTCGGCAACGGTGCCGCTTCGACTTCCGCGAAGAGCCTACTGAATGCACATTCCTGGCGGATGGCGTGGAGCGTCTGAAGAACGGGCTGCAGAAGACCGGCATCAGCGCCGAGCATTTCCCCTGGCCACCGCAGAACGATCCCGACCGCGCCCCGTACCGCGGCCTGAAGCCGCTGGAAGCGGAGGATGCGGCGATCTTTTTTGGACGGAACGCACAGATTCTGCATGGCATGGAAACCCTGCGGGATATGCGTCGGAACGGCATCGAGCGGCTGCTGGTGATACTCGGCGCATCCGGGTCCGGCAAGTCGTCGTTCATGCGCACGGGACTGCTGCCCCGGCTCGCACGCGACGACCGTGAGTTTTTCCCGCTGCCGGTGATCCGTCCGCGCAATGTGGTGATCTGCGGCGCGGACGGCCTGGCACCGGCCCTTGGCGCCGCGTTCAAGCCACTGG
This sequence comes from Pseudomonadota bacterium, assembly GCA_030859565.1. Classification (NCBI taxonomy): domain Bacteria; kingdom Pseudomonadati; phylum Pseudomonadota; species Pseudomonadota bacterium. The sequence goes on along the minus strand of JALZJW010000048.1, from coordinate 19,472 downwards.
GGCGAAATATCACGTTGGGACAGATCGAGCGGGAGCTCAACACCGGGCCGCAAGCCTTCGACGCGCTATTGGCTGACCTGGAGCGTCGGTTGCGCGACCGACGTTCAGGCGAGGCGGACCCGCTGCCGCCGAGCATTGTTATTCTCATCGATCAGGCGGAAGAGTTGTTCAACCCCGACGGCGCAGCGGAAGCCGAGCGTTTCCTGATCCTTCTGGCCAGCCTGTTGGCCGAACCGGACGCCCCCGTCGACCAGCTCGTGTCGGCTGGCTCGCAAGGGCGGGTCATCGTGCTGCTGACCGTCCGTTCCGACCGCTACGAAGGCCTGCAAATGACGCCTGGCCTGAGCAGCATCAAGCCGCGACTGTTCGATCTGCGGCCCTTTGCACCGGGCCAGTTCGAGCGAGTGATCAATGGCCCGGCCGAGCGGGCTACCCGTGCAGGGTGGAAGCTGACGATCGATTCCCGCTTGACGGAGCGGCTGCTGGCTGATTTCTCGGGAGGCGCCGACACCTTACCGCTCCTCAGTTTCGCGCTGGAAAAGCTCTATCACAAGTTCGGGAGCGACGGCGACCTGACGCTGGAAGAATACGAGGGCATCCGTGGCAGCCACGAGACGGTGCAGGCCGCGATTTTTCAGGAAGCGATCGATACGGCGCTGCAGGAGCCCTACCGGCCGCCCGTGATCCCCGCTGAGCGTACAGCGCAATACCAGGGACTGCGACGCGCTTTCATTCCGTTCCTCGCCCGGATCAACCCCGAGAACAATGAGCCGATGCGCCAGATGGCGAAGCTGGGCGAGCTGCCTGCCGAGGTCCATCCGCTCGTGGAACGACTGGTGGAAGCGCGTTTACTTATCCGGGATAAGGACTTCATCGAGGTGGCCCACGAAAGTTTGCTGCGCCAGTGGCCGAGCCTGCACAGTTGGCTAATCGAGGACCTTGACAAGCTGCGCCTACTGGAAAACATCCGGCACTCGGCGGCGGAGTGGAAAAAGGAAGATCAGCGCGACGACTTGCTGGTCCACCGCGACGGGCGGCTGAAGGATGCCGAGACCCTGTTGGCCACACCGGGGTACGTCGTGTCCGCAGACGCTGACGAACGGGCCTATCTGAATGCCTGCACCTCGGCGCAACAGGCCCGCGAAGCGGCGGAGCGAGAAGAGCAGGAGCGGCGGATCCGGGATGCGGAGCAGATCGCCGAGGAGCAGAAAAAGGCCGCGGCGGCACAGAAACGCACCGCGCGAGTCACCCTGATCGGATTGGTGGTCGCCCTGCTGGTGGCCGGGTCGGCGGTCTGGCAATACTTCGAGGCGACGCGGCAGGCGCAGCGGGCAAATGCGGGACGTTTGGCTATCGCTTCGGAAAAAGAAAAAGGCAACCGCATCGACTTGGTGTTGCTGCTGGCGAATGAAGCCGTCGGCGTGACTAAGTCCGAGCCGACGTTGGAGGCGCAACACGCGCTCCTGTCGGCACTGCTCGCCAATCTCCATGTCAAGAAGATTTTGCATGGCCATGACAGCTACGTGTTGGGCGTCGCCTTCAGCCCCGGCGGCAAGCGCCTCGCCTCGGCGAGCGGTGACCAGACCGTGCGACTCTGGGATGCCGAGAGCGGCCAGCCGCTCGGCCCACCTCTCATGGGCCATGATGACGCCGTGACAAGCGTCGCCTTCAGTGCCGACGGCAAGCGCCTGGCCTCGGCGAGTGAGGATAAGACCGTGCGGCTCTGGAATGCCGAGAGCGGCCAGCCCCTCGGCCCACCGCTCATGGGCCATGACGCCATCGTGCGGAGCGTCGCCTTCAGCCCCGACGGCAAGCGCCTGGCCTCGGCGAGTGAGGATAAGACCGTGCGACTGTGGGATGTGGACCCGAATTCCTGGCAGAAGCGCGCCTGCGACATCGCCAACCGCAACCTTGCCCGTGAGGAGTGGCGGAAGTACCTGAGCGATCAGCCCTACCGCAAGACCTGCCCGGACCTGCCGGGCCCCGACGATGCCCCGCAAGCGGCGGCCATCCAGGCCCCGCCGGGCGACGGCAAGGCGCCATCAGCAGAGTCGGCTTCGGCTCCGACCGAAGCGCCGGGGCCAGCGGTTACCGCTCCCCCAGTCATGCAACCCCAGCCCGATAAACCCACGGCTCCCGCGCCGGTGCAGGAAGGCGATCCCGTCAAGCCCGTGGACGCTGGTGATCGCGAGCGGCGCTGAAGGTATTCGAATGAATCACTCATAGGCGGGCGGGGATTTTCTGGCTTTCACTTCGAAGATCGCGCATCGGCGCCACAGGTTTACTGCGCGTGTTCGCTGACGAGCGAAATTGCATCCGCCAAGCCGTCGACCTCGGGATTGTGGTCGTGCAGGAAGCGCAAATTGTTCAGGACACTGCGGAAGTTTTCCTTTGCCGTCGGCGGCGTCAGAGCCACGGCGTGATAGAGCGTAGAGATAGCTCTGCTTGAAGGCCCTTCGATGAGTTGTAGCGTGGCCAAGTCATACCAATTCCAAAAGGTGGCGTCAGTGCGCTCGATCACTTCGCGGCAGAGACGAATCGCTTCCGGAAGATCGCGTTTCAGCGCCTCTTGATCAGCAGCCGTATTTCGCGCCGCATGGAGCGAGACCAAATTGACCAAAGCGTAGGTCGATTGCCGATTGAGCTCGTACGCTTTTCGATAGCAATCGATCGCCTGGTCGAGGTCGCCGGCACGGCGGTAGGCTCCGCCCAAGGAAGCCCAGGCGTCGTCGTCAGACGTGTTGTCGGCAAGCGCAAGGTACTCGCGATACTTGGCGATCCCAGGCTCGACTTCGCCTTTGCGGACAGCCGCGAGCGCTTCGGCCTTTAAGAATTTTTTCGTTGGAGATGTCATGGCGAGACGGTCAACTGATCTCGAGCGTTTTCGCCTGTTCGAGATAGGCCAGCGCGTCAGCCTGCCGGTCTGGATCCTCGGCGCAGATTTCGTTGAGCTTGTAGAAAACGTCGCGGCGTTTTTCGCGAAAACCATCGAGCCTCGCGAGGAGAGAATAGATTTTAATCGCGCGCTCGCGACCGAGGGGGTCAGCGAGCAGGGTCTCCGCAAGTCCTTCGAGAAAGTTCCAGCACCGGTCTCGTAACTTCGGAGTCGCGCCGGCCAGGCGTTGCAGCTCGTTAGCGAGGTCGGCCGTCAACTCGGCGGAGGGCGCGAAGGCTTGCGTCAGCCGCCGTTCGAGATGCCTTCCGGTAGCCACTTCGACCGTGCGCCGGAAGAGGTTCTCGACACTCTCCGGAGTTTCCTGCGAGAGTGTGGGCAGGCTATGCTGGATCGCGCGGACGATCTCTTCGCGCGCTTGCTTTACCCCTGCTGGTTCCTGGGTGTATTCGATGTAACGTTGATCCGCGATGTCGATAGGCAAGAGGACGCCTCGATGACAAAGCAGGAGGTTCAACGAATCCCGAACGGAGAGCCGAATGCCATACTCAAGCAGGACATTTGGGTTGAGACCTGTGACATCGGTGATGGTGATTTCCGCGCGGCAGATTTGCTGGAGAAACTGCGAAACGATATTGCCGCCCTGCGCCAGATCCTCGCCGCGGGTGACCTGGATTCTGAGGCCTTGCGGAGCAATCGCATTCACTTTGTCGATAGCTTCGAGGATGATGAATTCGTAAACGTCCTGAAAGTTGACGGACGTAACCTTCGCGGCGCGGCCCTCGCACCCGGAGGGAAGGCGCGCGAGTCCATGCTTGTCATCCGGGACCAACTCCATTGACGGGTTTTTGCCGGAGGGTGTGATGACGAAACACTTGAGCGTGCGCATGGAAGCGACGGTCTTAGGGCGCGGGCGGCTTCACTTGCAGGCCGGGCAGGGCATCGTAAACTAGGCTGTCGCTTTCGACACTTCTCAGCGCATGCTCGAGCGCGCGCAGCAGTGTCTTGTGAGCTTCGGCCACGCTGCGCATGTCGAGGTCATACTCGAAGGCCCGCATCCCCTGAATGTTGAACGGGCTTTTGGTTCCTTTTCTGCGGAGCAGGATCGTGCCGGAGCGGTGCAAGGCGTGCCGGACGCCCAATTCATAAAAGACGTTCGGATTGAGGGTGGTGATGTCCACGATCGCGAGGTCATCGTCGAGGATGTGGCGCAGCATCTCGCGATGGAGCGAGCCCGCGCTCGGAATCTTGTCGCAGCGAAAGACCTCGAGCTGCATCTGCTCTAGCGGCGGCTTGATGAGGAATTCGTAAACATCGTCGAAATCGATCTGCTGACCGCCAACATCGGTCTTCTCCCCGAACGGCATGGATCACGAAACAGGTTTTTGAATCGGGCATATCCAGGCTGGTAAAATGTGCGCGTTATTTCGGTACGGTAGGCAGCTCGGAAACAAGCTCTGGATTCACGATTGCCACCTCGCCGGCGCACGGCCCGGCGATCTGCGCGAAGTGCGCCGCGCCCCCTTGGCCCTCGCTTTCGCGTTCGTCCCAAACGATCAGCGCCAGGATCTTTCTGCTGCTCTCTCCTTCGACCCGCGCCATATTGACGATCCAGCGATTATTCCGCGCGTAGGGTGAGACTCCCTCGGGCGGCCGGCCAAGACGCTCCGGCTGGATGGCAACCTCGGACTTTGCGTAAAGCGCGTAAAAGCGGGCGCTCCAGTCACTGTCGGGTAAACGCACCGATCTTTCGACAAAGGCATCGAGATCCCTTGCGATGAGCAGCCGGATGCGGGCGCCGCGTTTGGCGCACTCTTCGGCGAAAAGGATGTCCGCACCGCGGGCGGCGCCGCACACCGCGAGATCTCCGGCTCCGATGTTCCACTGGTCGAGACGCTTCGCGATTTCGGCGCGGACGGCATCTTCTTTCTCCCGCGGGAAGCGCGGCGGCGTGCGCCCGGGCTCGTCTATAATGTGGCCGCTGCAGATCGCTACTTTTCCGAAAGAGTCGTGCGGACGGCCGAGTTCGTCGCCCCGCGACTTGAGCAACTTTGCGACGGGATCGACCGCTCCGGTTTGAAAACCGAGGAGCTGGAAGAGCTGCACCTGCTCGAACATTGAGGAAACGTGAAACCACGAAAGGCTTGGGTCGGCGCTGGCCTGCTCGTATTCGTCCAGGGCTTCGCCGGCCTCGCCGTTGACCAAGTGGAGGTTGCCAAGGGTGGCGCGCGCCCAGACTTCCTCGCCGGGCTGCTCGACCTTGCCGGTCGCGGCCAGACGCACGACGATCTTTAGGTCTTCAAGATCGGGCACTTCCAGCTTGGGCGTGCGCTGATTCTCGCGGGCGACATGATCGAGGAGCGCGGCCAGACTGACGACGTTGATGCCATTGTAAGAGCGGCCAAGGTCGCGGCGGAGCGCGACCTCGTAGCTGCGGAGCGATTTGCGAGCGAGGGCCGCGTTCCTCATGGCGATGCGGAGCCGGTCCTCAAGTTTATCCAGTCCATCAAAGGTGGTGCGCCACATATCCTTGTACACACGACCCATGAGTCCGGGTACCTCTGGATCATTCGGATTCGTTTGCGCAAGCTGGGCGAGCCTCTCCTTGGCTTCGCGCCTGCGTTTCAGGCGATTGGCGATGAGGGCGAGCTGACACTTGACGCGAATCTCCTCGGCGGAGCCGATGCCCTCGAGATCGTCGGCCAGTTGCCGTAAGATTTTCTCCGCCTGGCTGAACCGACCGAGTGCGAGCAGTGCATCGCCGCAATCGCGCAAGAGCTTGCGGCGGAAATAGGGCGATGGCACGTCGTCGGCCAAGGTCAGGATATCCTCGGCCCACCCCTCATGGCTGGCGGTGAGCACCCGTCGATTCCACTCATCCGCCTGTCCTTGGTAATGCTTGAAACGTGCAGTGCCGATCCGGCTGGCATCGACGGGCTGAAGGTTCGGCAGGTTGGAATAGACAGGGCTGCTTTCGGTGGTGCGGTCGGCGGCAATGGCGGCGCGTAGCGTCGCAGCGAGGTTTGCGACTTCGCGGGCGAGCACTTTCTCCCAGTCCCCTTCGCGCGGATTACCGACTTGGAAGAGTTTGCCTTCGTATTTGAAGGTCCGTTGCGGGGCGACGTCGAACGGGCGATCGGCCCAGCCGGCATGCAGACAGATGACGCCGCGCGGGCCGACCGTGTGGCGGATACCGAGCTCGTAGAAGACGTTTGCGTTAAGAATAGAGATGTCGGCGAGGACGAAATCCGCCGTGACCAGTTCCGCGAACATGTCCTTGAGGATGTCCCCGGCGGCTTCCTCGTCATCGGCGCGGAAAGGCTGCAATCCGGCGGCTTCCAGCGCCGGTTTGAAAAGCCTTTGGTAAACGCTATCGAAATCGACCTTCAACGCCTCTGCTGACGCCTCGGGAGCGGGCGGCGCATCGACGCGCGGTTTCTTCGGCACCTCCTTCGTGCCGAAAGGCATGACCACAAAGACGCGACGCCTAAACCCGGACGCCCCTGTTGTCATGGCGGCATTACAGCTTCGCGCGTTTCTCGCCGCAAGGATTACCTCTGGAAGAGGGAATGACTTGTCGGCGACGGGGAGAATAAGTTGAGGGAATGCGATTTTAAAAGGCCTTTTTCTTCAAAAGGGAAGATACGACTGGACCTGTTACCTGTCAACCCTCTGTGCCAATAAGTTGATACGCATCAAGTGCCGTCTCCCGCGATGAGGTAAGGCGCGAGAAATTCCGGAATACGGCGATCCAGCCAATAGTAAGGACGGCCGGGGAAGGCGCCGGCGACGAATCCGTTATGCCCCCCGCGCGCCGTGAGCTCCAAGCGTGTGCTCGATGATAATTCATTGGCGCCGGGGATGGCGGCCGGGGTCATGAACGGATCGTCGCGGGAATGGACAATGAGCGTGGACACCGTGATCCTCGGGAGATACTGACGGCTGCTGCTGCGCGCATAGTAGTCGTCCACGCCGGCAAAACCGTGGAGAGGCGCGGTGACTTCGTGATCGAAGCTCCAGAACGACCGTAGCTTATCGAGGCGGCTAAGATCGATGGGGCTCGGCAGGTGGGTAAATTTATTCCTGGTCTTGGCCCGCAGGCTTCGTAGTAACCACCATTGGTAGGCGCGCGAAAAGCCGCGCTCGAGCCGCTCCGCCGCGTTGTCGAGCTGGAACGGCACCGAGACCGCGACGGCCGCCGCGAGCGGCGCCCGCTCTTGCGCCTCGCCGAGGAATTTTAAGAGCACGTTCCCCCCGAGGGAAAAACCGACGGCGGCGAGGCGGGCGCCGCGATAGCGACCCTGAAGCGTGGTGATGAAGTAACTAAAGTCCTCTGTGTCCCCCGAATGGTAGCTGCGCGCAAGGCGGTTATTGATCCCGCTGCAACTGCGGAAATGCATGACCACAGCGCGCCATCCGCGCGCCCCCAGCGCGGCCAGTAACCCCTTGGCATAACGGGACTGGCCCGAGCCTTCGAGGCCGTGGAGGATCACGACGATGGGCCCAGCGCCCTTGTCGTGCCAGTCCAGATCGATAAAATCCCCATCGGGGAGATCCAGCCGTTCGCGCCGCAAGGCCAGCTTGACTCGGCGACGACATAACGCCCCCCAAAGGGTCTGAGCATGCGGCCCCGGCAGCCACCACGCCGGCTCAAAACTCTTCATTGACCTTGAGGCGCCGTTACGCGGGATGAGAGATCACCGGTGTCATCGATCGGGTAGGGCAGCGGCTGGAAAGCGAGCGGGGGTCCGTCGGGGTGCAGCAGATGGATGCTCCCGGCGTGCGCGGCTTCGTTGTCGACCACGGCAAGCAGCGCGAAACACCTGCTGTCCCGAGGCGCGGCGGCGACGATTTGTCCGGCGGGTTGCGAGGCGAGGTGATCTCGGGCATAGACCGGATCGCCGGCGCGGGGGGGCGCCGCGTCCTCGACCTGCGCGAGATACATCCTGCGCTTGAGTTGGCCCCGGTACTGGAGTCTCGCGATCACCTCCTGCCCGGGATAACAGCCCTTGGTAAAGCTCACTCCTCCCAACGCATCGAGGTTCAGCATCTGAGGAAGAAAGGCTCTTGTGGTCGCCGCGCCCACCATGGGTATTCCGGCGAGAATGTCCCCTAGCCGCCACGCGGTGTCCGAGACGTCCGCCGCCGGCTCTATGGCACCCAGGGCGGCGAGGGACTCGTTCGCGCCGATGATGAGCCAACGGGGCAGCGCGCCCGGGACCCGGATGACCGAGACGCCGGCCCGGTGCGCGACCGTATTTTCCTGCTCGGGGATGGGCGGTAGATGCGCCGCGTGGCCGGCGAGAGTTTGCGGGCCGAAAGCAGCGAGAACCCGCAACTCCTCGCGCGCCTCCTCGAGGGTTAGTTTCGCGCGCAGTACATACTTTTTGAGACGCTCGAGTGTCGAGCCGATCATCTCTTGGGGCAGCACGAGCACATATGAGGCTTCGTGCCTTAGCAGTCTAAACACCACCAAAACACGGCCTTGCGCATTGCACCAGGCACCCAATTGGCTACGCAATTCGGACAGCGTCCCTACATCGTTCGTGAACTGCGCGGTGAGGAAACTCTCCGCCTCGGGACCCGTCACCCGGATGATTCCGAGGCTCGGTAACCTGGTTAGGCTCTGGAAGCGAAGGGCTGGCGAGCTTTCCGGATCCGTAATGCTGGTCTCCGTCACCTCGGGTTCACGGGTGCCGTTACGGTGGTCCGATTAACGTATAAATTACGATAAACCCGCTTTGGTCGCCTAAGGTGCTTCTGATCTTAAAGCCGTCTCGTAAATAAAGTTCCAGCTCGCGGGCACATTCGTTATTGATGACAACTTTGCGGATGCCGCGGCTCTCGCTGGCCGCTGTTGCATCGAACGAGTCGCCGGCGACACCGCATTGCAGGATCACGACGCCGCTATCCGGCGTTGCCGATAGCGCCGGCTGAGTGAGTCCTAGGCTCCATAGAGTGGCGGTGAGGGAGAAGATAAACCTCGTTTTCATAGCGAATACTCCTTTTCAATCTATAAATTTCTAGCGGGGAACGCCCGCTAGCGTATTCTATCAAAAATATCATGCGTCCGCGGCGATGGGCTTGTGGGTGAGACATGCGCCGCATCGGGACTCATCCCCTGGTAGCGCATGTTCCGCTAGGTGGCTATATATATTACTATTGATGACGTGAAAGAATGGCTTTATTTGCCGAGCGGTAGCGCGGGCGCCCCGCGCAAACATGCCGATGCATGGAAATAAACCACTACGACCCCATTATTCCTAAGAGATCACAAATGCCCAAACCTAACTATGCGTTCGCGAAGCGTCAGAGAGATATAGCCAAGAAACAGAAAAAAGAAGAGAAGCGTCAACGGAAAACTGGAGCAAGTGACAACCCGTCCCAAGAGGGTCCGCCAAAGCCGGGCGATGAGAAAACGGTCGCCTGAACCAGGCGCGCGTAACTGGCGTACCATCGCGATCCCTGGGGCGGTTTGCCGTGCCAATGTGGTCCTCAAGCGTTCACCATGACGGCCTATGCACCTGAACGCCCGGATGAGTCTTCGCTGCGATGGCCCCTAAGATCGGGTTCATGGCAATGAGCCTGGATAAACTCACGCGCGGCGGCGCGCAGTTCGAGTGCGGTCTTCCATAGGTCGTGTCCGCTGGCCGCCGCCCGCGTGCCGGTATCGATCGCGGGTCCGATCGTGATCGTGACCTTGCCGCGGGAAGGCGCCCAGTTCCCTGCCCGCAAGATGTTGCGCGTACCCTGAATGGCGATTGGGACGACCGGCGTCGCCGTCTCGGCGGCCGCGATGAAGGCGCCCATGTGGAATGGGAGCAGCTCCGGAACGCGGCTGAAGGTGCCCTCCGGGAAGAACAGCAGCGAGCCGCCACGGCGCAAGGCGCCGGCAATCCTGCGTGCGTCGGCCAAGCCCTTTTCTTTATCAAAGCGTTCCACGAACTCGGTCGCGAGCCGCGATAGAAACACCCGCGCTGTAAACTGCCGCGCTAATTCGGCCTTCGCCACGAAGCTCGGGATGCGCGGCAGATAGCCCACCAGAAAGTACGAGTCTAAATAGCTTGCGTGATTCGCGATAAAAACTGTCGGCTGGTCAACGGGCGGTAAGTTTTCCACGCCTTTGAGCGTACAGGGGATGAGGACGGCACGGGCGAGGAAGCGCGCGGCGGCGCTTGCGGCTCCCCAGCGCCATTCGAGGCGCGGCAGCAGCACGACGGCCATCCACACCAGGGGTGTGATGAGTCCGATCACGGTCCAAGCATAGACCCCGTAGGCATGCGCGCGCAGCGCCTTGCCAAGCCGCCTGATGAGAGGCGCAACGCTGGCTGTGACAAGACGCCCGAGTTGCCGCCATATGGGTGGTGAACGCTGACCGATCTGCCCGCGTTCATAAAGATCGCGGCTGGCGCTGCGCCGAATCTTGCCGCTTGAGGTTCTGAGTACGGTGCCGGGCGGCGCTAATACCACGGTGTCGGGTGGACCGCCGGCGAGATCGGTCGCGATTTCGTTGATTCGGGCCAGGATCTGCTCGCGTTTATCGGGGCGCGATTCGCGTGATTCGGCTACCACGATCAGCCGTTCGGTTCCGGTTTGCGGATCCGGGCTACCGAAGACCGCGATCCGATCCTTGCGCACGCCGTGGATAAGTCCGATGGCATCTTCCATTTCATGTGGATGGATATTTCGTCCCGCGCGGATCACCAGGTCCTTGGTGCGGCCCGTGATGTAGATGTCGCCCTGAGCGATGTAGGCAAGATCGCCGGGATCGAGCCACTCGCCTTTGACGAGATCGCGGGTGGCATCGGCGTTTCGATAATAACCTCGGGTTGCCGAGGGACCGCGAAACTGCAGATGACCTTGATGGCGATCGGGCAGCTCGCGGCCACCCTCATCGGCGATCCGGACTTCGTGCCCGGAGATCGGCTGGCCGCAGGCGACAAACTCGATCGCGGGGGAATCGGTCTCCGCGGCCGGGATGGCGATCCCGCGCTCCGCGAAGGCTTTGCGATCGATTCGATCGATGAGCGGGCCGCGATCGAGCGGCGGCATCGTCAGCGCGAGCGAAGCCTCGGCAAGACCATAGACCGGCGCCATGGTTTCCGGGCGAAAACCGTAACGGCTGAAACGTGCGTTGAAGCGCCGCAGGGTGGCTGCGTTGACTGGTTCCGCTCCATTCAAGGCCGCACGCCAGGAGCCCAGATCCAAGCCCTCGAGGTCCGCATCGGCGATACGGCGCGAGCACAGATCATAGGCGAAGTTCGGCGCCGCCGAGAGCGTTCCCCGGTAGCGATGAATGGCCCAAAGCCAGCGCTGGGGGCGCGCGAGGAAGTTCAAGGGTGACATGATGACGAGGGGCGTCGCATGGTACAAGGTGCCGAACCACGCACCGATGAGCCCCATATCATGATAAAGCGGTAACCAACTGACGAAGACGTCGCTCGATTGTGCCCGCAGGGCTGCGCCCGCGGCCCGTATATTCGCAAGAAGATTCCCATGGGTGAGCAACACGCCTTTTGGAATCCCCGTGCTGCCCGAGGTGTACTGAAGAAACGCCGTGTCGTCGGCATGAATGACGGGGATATCGATGCCGTCCGCGGCCAGGTAAAGCTCAGCGGCGGTGGCGATGAAGCGCAGGGTGTCGGTTTGCGCCTTAAACAGCAGCGCGAGTGCGCGTCCTTCGGAGACCGTGATCAGCGCGGCGGCTTGGCAGTTGCGCAGAATCGCACCATAGCGCCGCACGTGATCATCGAGCTGACTCTGACGGGTAGGGGGGTAGACGGGCACCGGGATCCCGCCGGCGAGCAGCACGCCCATGAAGCAGCGAAAATAGTCGCGGCCCGTAGGGAGCATGAGGACCACGGCCTCTCGCGGTTGCAACCCTCGCCGTTGCAGGCTCCCGCCGATCGCCTTGGCTTCCGCGTAGAGATCACCGTAGGTGAGGATATCTTCATCGCCGGTTGGCCCGAGGAGCGTGATGTGCTTGCGATCGGGATGGATGGCCGCATGCCATGCGAGCGCCTCGGAAAGCGTTCGGGCGCCGTGCGGCGTGGCGTGCGAAGGGGAGGGCGCCTCCAGGGGTGCTCGACGATCCGCAGTTGGCTTGCTCGCCGGGTGCTGATCGGACAACGCCGACAGCAAATCGTGAATCGTCTGGACCTCGCTGAACAGGCCCTCTGAAAACGCGACGCCGAACTCGCGTTCCATACGCGCGAACAGCTCCACGCGCGCCAAACTATCGAGGCCGACGTCACGATCGAGTGCGCTCTCGAGCGTGAAGGTACGTCGCCCGGGGGGATGAGCGTGGATCTCCGCGGCAAGCTCTTCAACGAGCCTGAGCAGGCGCGCGCCTGGTTCACGCTCTGATGGGGCGTTTAACATGTAAGCGCTCTTATCCCAACTTAGCTGCCCCCCACGCCGGCGCCGTAGGCCGGACCGCTAAACGCTTACAAAGTAGAAACGATTCACTTTTTAGCAGGATTGACGGCGAGCAGATCGATGTCGAAGATCAAAGTCTCGTTCGGCCCAATCGCACCGCCGGCGCCGCGCTCTCCATAGGCGAGTCCGGGCGGAATAAACAACTGCCATTTAGCGCCTGTTTTCATCAACGGCAAGGCCTCCTGCCATCCTTTGATCACGCCGTTCACCTGGAAAACCGCCGGTTGGCCGGCGCGCGTGGAGCTATCGAATTCGCGCCCGTCGATGAGCGTACCTCGGTAGTGTACCGATACCGTATCGGTGGATTTTGGCTGGTCCCCGGCGCCGTCCTTAACGACCCGGTATTGCAAACCGCTGGGTAGCTCCTTGACGCCTTCCTTTTTGCGATTCGCCGTTAGAAACGCCTTACTCTCTTCCAGGTTCTTTTTGGACTTTTCTTGCTGTGCTTTCAGCATGGTGGCCCGTTGTTTTTCCAGCAGGGCCTGGAATTCCTCGCGTGGGATCCGCGGTTCGCGGCCGGCAATCATATCCTCGATCGCCAGCGAAAACGCGCGCGCGTCGAGGTCGACTTCCTGACTGGCGAGACTCTGAGCCACTTGTACCCCAATGGCGTAACTCAACTTTTCGCGATCTGTATCGAGTTTTACCGCTTCTTCGGCGGACACGTTCAACGACAAGGCACAGATACAGGCCAACATCACTAAATGTCTTTTCCTCATGGTGTATGTATCCTGAACTTTCTAGTAAGGCTTTCGTTGTTGCCCTCGCGAAGGCTTGCGCATCCTTGAAAGGCGTGTAGGCGGAGCCGGAGGTTCCGCCTTGGCCGCTATATTCCCACAAGCGCCTGAGCTAGCCAAGTTGCTTATGTCGTCTGAGGGCGGTTGTGAAGCTCCATGCGAGCATCTATTTCATGTGTCAAAATGATCGTCGAGCGGGCCGATTGCGGCGACATCACGGCATCAAGGGAACCGCCGAGGTTGGTTACATCTCTTCAGGCACAAACGTTCTCGTGCTATGACATAAGCCTAGGGAGCAAGCAGATGAGGATCATATTATTGGGCGGGCCGGGCGCCGGCAAAGGTACGCAGGCGGAGTTTATATGCCGGCGCTTTGATATCCCCAAGGTTTCGACCGGCGACATGCTGCGCGCGGCGGCGGCCGCGGGTTCACCCTTGGGACAAGAGGCAAGAAAGGTCATGGAGGCCGGCGGCTTAGTCTCCGATGAAATTATCTTGGGCCTGGTGCGGGAGCGCATCGCGGAGCCCGATTGCAAGAATGGTTTCCTGCTTGACGGATTCCCGCGGACGATACCGCAAGCCGAGGGCTTGAATCAGGCCGGCGTCATGATCGACTTTGTGATCGAGATCCACGTCGACGATGACGAGATCGTGCGGCGCATGTCCGGACGGCGTGTTCATCCGGCCTCGGGACGAACCTACCACCTGGTGTTTAATCCGCCCAAGTCGGAAGGCAAGGACGATGTGAGCGGCGAAGCCTTGGTGCAACGAGACGACGATAAAGAGCAGACCGTACGAAATCGTTTGCAGGTTTATCACCGCCAGACAGAGCCCTTGGTTCATTATTACTCGGCGCGCGCATCGGGATGCGGACCGCGGTTTCTGCGCGTGGATGGAATCGGAAGCGTCGAAGACATTCGCGATCGGATCATTCGATGTCTTCAATGACACCGATCCCGGCGAGGAAAAGTTTGCACGTTTACTGGATCTATGCATAGCGACCGCACTTAGTCCACGAATACTTTTTATTCGATGATGACAAAACTATTGCATAGTACAAGTTTGTGATGTATATAGCGTCGTAATCTTGAGTTCGCTCTCAAGATTTTTCGTCAACTATCACATGGGGATGAACTTATGGCAGCAACAAAGAAGGCACTTGCAAAAAAACCAGTGATGAAGAAAAAGGCCGCTCCATCGAAGGCGCCCGCGGCTAAGAAGCCCATGGCCAGCAAAAAAGCGCCGGCAAAGAAAGCGCCCGCAAAAAAGAAGTAGCGTAACACCCGCGCGTTGGCGTGAAGCTAGAGCGTTAGCGCGACTGTCATCACGTTTAGAGGCGTCGTGAACAACTACGCCTCTTTATTTCCCGATTCCCGAAGCGGATGCTTCTGGAGCGAGGTTCTCAGTATACCGGCACGCAGAGCTTGTGAAGAAATCGTAGCGAGCAAGGCCGCCCGCGAGGCGCACGGCGCGCAGGAACCGCAGTGTATGTGGAAATACATGAGGATTCCGAGCACCGCGCAACGATGCGGGTGGGCTGCGCAGTAGATTTATTCACGAGATCTCAATCCGCGGGCGGAGGTCGTTCTGGCGGCCCGTTCTAGGCGACACGACGCCTTCTAACTACAAAAAGCTCACTAGGCGCGTGATCCGCGGACCGCAAGTCTATCGGTAGTTGCTTCCGTGCCGCGTCGCAAGCACAAGGGAGAACGGCTACGATCTCTGTATCGGCGGCTGCGCGCTTGGTGGATCCGGCTCGGTTTGGTCTGTCTGGTGATCTTTGGCGCCTGGGTGTCGTGGGTTGATCACCGGCTCCGCGTGCAGTTCGATGGGCAGCGCTGGTCGCTACCGGCGCGCGTCTACGCGCGCCCATTGGAACTCTACCCGGGGCGTACCCTGCATAGAGCAGAAATCATCAGCGAGCTCGGGGTCTTGGGCTATCAAGAGGCGCCGCTCATCCGGAGACCGGGCCAATATCAACAGACGTCAAACTCCGTGCGGCTTTTCTCGCGCGGCTATCGGTTTTGGGATGGCGAGGAATCCTCGCGGGTGGTAGAGATCCGGCTGCATCAGGGACGCGTGCAGGCGATTATCGATAGACGCAGCGGGACGCAGGTGGCGCTCATGCGCTTGGAGCCTTTGGAAATCGCGAGGATTTACCCTCACCATAATGAAGATCGTATTCTCGTCAAGATTGACGACGTGCCGTCCATGCTAGTCCAGGGCTTGATAGCGGCCGAGGACAAAGCCTACCTGCATCACTTCGGAATCGACCCGCTCGCCATTGGACGCGCTTTCATTGAGAATCTGCGCGCGGGTGAAGTTCGGCAAGGGGGTAGCACCTTAACGCAGCAACTGGTTAAAAACCTGTTTTTGAGCTCGGAGCGTACACTCTGGCGCAAGATCAACGAGGCGGTGATGGCGGTCCTCTTGGAATGGCATTACAGCAAGGCTGAGATCCTCGAAGCCTATATCAATGAGATCTTCCTCGGTCAAGACGGTTTTAGAGCGATCCACGGCTTCGGCCTCGGCGCGCGTTTCTATTTCGGCCGTCCGTTGCGTGAGCTCCAAGTGCATGAGCTGGCGTTGCTCATCGGGTTGGTTCGCGGCGCCTCCTATTACGATCCGCGGCGCCATCCGAAACGCGCGCTCCAACGGA
This sequence comes from Pseudomonadota bacterium, assembly GCA_030859565.1. Taxonomy (NCBI): domain Bacteria; kingdom Pseudomonadati; phylum Pseudomonadota; species Pseudomonadota bacterium. The sequence goes on along the minus strand of JALZJW010000048.1, from coordinate 3,745 downwards.
GGAATCAGGTCCTGGCGCTCATGATCAATCGCGGTGCGCTTACCCCCGAGGCGGGTGACGCATTGATGAAATTGCCTCTTACCCTGAGTAAGAAAAATCGATCGGCCACGTCCAATCACCCCGCGTTTGTCGATCTGGTGCGCCGCCAGCTCGGCATCATTTATGATGACGAGGATCTGCGCAACGAGGGCTTACAGATCTTCACCACCCTCGATCCTCAAACCCAACGGCGAGCAGAGCAGGCCTTGCGCGCAAGTCTTAGCGATCTTGAGAGGCAAAAGCGAATGCAGGCCGGGCGTCTGCAGGGGGCGGTGGTCGCCGCGGCCATCGATACCGGCGAGGTGCTCGCGCTGGCCGGAGGCCGCGATCCGCGCTATGCGGGATTTAACCGCGCGCTTGACGCCAAGCGCCCGGTGGGTTCCTTAGTGAAACCCGCCGTGTATCTCGCCGCGCTTTCGCAACCCTCCCGCTATAATCTGATCACGCCTTTGTACGACAGCCCCATTGTGCTGCGCGAGCGTAACCGCGCGCCCTGGACCCCGCAAAACTACGACAAGCGCTATCGTGGCCGTATGCCTTTGATGCTGGCCTTGGCGGAATCCAACAACGTTGCGACGGTGCGCTTGGGCATCGATCTCGGCATCGACAAATTCCGGCGGACCTTGGCTCAACTAGGCGTCAGCGGGGAGGTGCCGCCTTATCCGTCCACCTTTCTCGGCGCGATCGAAATGTCACCTCTCGAAGTAGCGCAGATGTATCAGACCCTCTCGAGCGGCGGGTTCTACAGCGCCTTGCGCGCCATCCGCGACGTTCTTACCAAGGACGGTCAGCCTCTGCAGCGCTATGGATTGACGGTGAAGCAAGTGCTTCCGGCGGCACCCGTTTATTTGATCAACTACGCCCTCGCACAAGTCGTCCGTTCAGGCACCGCGTCCTCCCTCGGCGCCAAGCTGCCGCAGGCCATGCCCCTCGGGGGTAAGACCGGTACCACCGACGGCTTAAGAGATAGCTGGTTCGTGGGCTTCGGATCGGATGTGCTGGCCGCGGTTTGGCTGGGCGCCGATGATAATCGGCCGATCGGATTGACGGGCGCGTCAGGCGCCATGCGGGTATGGTACGAGCTGATGAAGGAACGCCCTCCGGCCACCCTCGATCTGGCGGTGCCGCGTGGCGTGGAGTGGCAGTGGGTGGATGTCCGGGCGATGGCGCGTACCACTCCGTCCTGCCCCGGATCCCGGCGCTATCCCTTCATCACGCCCTTTATTCCTTCCAGGCAGGTGCAGTGCGATCGGCATGAAGAGAGCGATTATGCGCCGGCCGTGCGAGGATTGTTCTAATGAAGCTTCGGCGTCGATTTCTGGGGACCGTTTTGGTGTCGGCCTTGGTTGATGTTGGCGCGGCGGTCCAGCCCTGGAATGCGTTAACCGCCGCCGCTGAGAGCAAGAGCGCCCGGATCTCCATGGAGCCGGCCGCCTCCGCGGTGAGCCGAGCGGTCGCGGCCTTACTGCGCTTGGCCCGGTCGCAAGGCGAGGCCGGCCATGGTGAGCAAGCGGCAGCCACGCTCGAACGGGCGCTTCGGATCGAACCCCGTAATCCATGGCTCTGGCACCGGCTCGCGGTATTGAGGCTGCAACAAGGTTACTCGGACCGGGCGGCCGAGCTGGCGAAAAAATCCAACCTGCTCGCGCGCGATCACCGCCGGCTCCTCACGGGTAACCTAGAGGTGATCCAAGCGGCGCGCGCACGCATCTCGCGGTCTAACGAGGAATAATCAATATACTTCGCGGGCGGGGTATGAACCCCGCCCTTGACCGAAGGGGAGAGCTGCGCTTCTCCCCTTTGGAAACCCCATCGCTGAGGTACCCGCGGCAAGAGCGCGGGGTATGCGTTTAATAAATGGAAGATTATTCAAAGCTCCGTATCGACCCCGGCGCCAAGCCCGGTGCGCATGCGCTACGCAAGCCGGGTAAGTCAATGTACCTGGCGGGGGGTGCGATTATCATCGCGATTTTAGCGACTCTGATGGGCAAGGAGTGGCTGGACGGGGCGGTGAACGTCAAGGTCGCCATGGTGTCAAGTACCTTTCCGGCTCAGGCGCACACGCTCTTCAATGCGACGGGCTACGTGGTTCCGCAGCGCAAGGCGGATGTCGCATCCAAGGCGACCGGGCGCCTGGAGTCCTTGCATGTCGAAGAGGGCAGCCGGGTAAAAGCGGGGCAAGTGCTCGCCCGCTTGGAGAATCGGGACCTGCTTGCGAGCAGGAACCGCGCGGCCGCGAACGTGGACGTGGCGCGCGCGCACGTCAATGAGGCCGCGGCGGCGCTTGATGAATCGCGTTTGATGTTTGAACGAACCGCTAAGCTGGTAACGAAGCAATTCGCCACGCGGGAAGACTACGACGCCGCGCAGGCGCGATTAAAAAAAGCCCAAGCCGCCCTCGCGAGCGCCCGGGCGTCGGTCGCGGCCGCGGAAAGCGCCCTGCACGAGACCGAAGTGGCCGTGGAGTACACCTCGATCCGCGCTCCTTTCGACGGCGTGATTCTAAGAAAGTACGCGGACCTCGGCGACATCGTGGCGCCCTTGGCATCAACTGATCAGTCGAAGGGGGCCGTGGTTTCATTGGCCGACATGGGTTCGCTGCAGGTTGAGGCGGACGTGGCCGAGTCCAATTTTCCGAGCGTGCGCGCCGGGCAGCCGTGCGAGGTGCAGTTGGACGCCTTACCCGATCTGCGCCTCGCGGCGGTGGTGCGGAGCATCGTGCCGACCGTGGATAGAAGCAAGGCCACGGTGCTGGTTAAGATTGGATTTCTCGATCCCGATCCGCGCATCTTGCCGGAGATGAGCGCGAAGGTCGCCTTCTTGTCGCGGGAATTATCCGCCGGTGAGACCCTTCCGGTGTTGACGATCCCGCGCGCAGCCGTGGTCCGCCGCCAGGAGCAACAAGTGGTATTTCGCGTGCACGGCGAACGCGCACAGGAGGTGGTCATCGGGTCCGCGCAAGCCTTGGGCGACAGGCTCATCGTGCGCGGGGAGTTGCGGGAAGGCGATCAGGTCGTGATCGATCCCGCGCTGCCTGTCAGCGACGGCGCCAGGGTGCGCATCGAACCTTTATGAGTTGCCGATGAGGACGATGGTCGAGGTGGCCGATGTTTCCAAGTCCTACCGCCGCGGCGATCGGCGGATCCCGGTGCTCACCGGCATCAATCTGACCATCGAGGATGGGGATTTCGTTGCGCTCATGGGACCCTCTGGATCCGGTAAGAGCACCTTGCTGAACCTGATCGCGGGGATCGATCGCCCCGATACGGGGGCTATCCGCATCGGCGGTGTCGATATCAGCCGCCTGGACGAATCGGCGCTCGCGGGCTGGCGCGCGGCGCACATCGGCTTCGTGTTTCAGCTCTATAATTTATTACCCGTGTTGACCGCCTTTGAGAACGTCGAGCTGCCGCTGCTGCTCACGCGGCTCACCAAGCGCGAGCGGCGCGAGCATATCGAGTTGGTCTTGCGCATGGTGGATCTCGAGGAACGCAAGGACCATTACCCGGGGCAGCTTTCCGGCGGGGAGCAGCAACGGGTTGCGATTGCGCGCGCGGTGGTCACGGATCCGGCGATCATCGTTGCCGATGAGCCGACGGGCGATCTCGACCGTAACTCGGCCCGCGGAGTGTTGGCCTTGCTTGGGCGGCTGAACCGTGACTTGGGGAAGACCATCATCATGGTGACCCACGATCACCTTGCCGCT
>JALZJW010000047.1 GCA_030859565.1 Pseudomonadota bacterium | reverse complement strand
CGTCATCAAGGCCCCCGGCATCAAGCCGAGGACCAGCACGGCAAGCCCGTTGAAGCTCAGCACCACGCGCGTATCCTGGCCGCAAACGATGGGCGAGGTGTCCTCGGGATCATCGAAGTACATGAGCTTCACGATGCGCAGGTAGTAGTAGGCGCCGATAATCGAAAACACCACGGCGATCACCGCTAAGGACACAAATCCCGCGGCCAGGGCCTCTTTAATCACGAACCATTTAGCCCAGAAGCCCACGAAAGGCGGCACTCCCGCGAGGCTAAAGATCAGCATCAGCATCAGCAGCGCCATCCACGGACTGCGCTCGCTCAGGCCCTTGAAGTCCTCCAACCGGTCCGACTCGAACCCGGCGCGCCCGAGGGCGATCACCATACCGAAGGCGCCCATCCCCATCAGTGCATAGACGATGACGTAAAACATCGACCCCGCATAGCCGGCCTTGGTCGCGGCCAGCAAGCCTAAAAGCATAAATCCCATATGGGCGATGGTTGAATAGGCCAGCATGCGCTTGATATTGCTTTGCGCGATCGCGACGATGTTGCCGGTCCCCATTGAAAGCACCGCCATGACGGCGAGCATCTGCTGCCAATCGGTCGCCAGCCCGGGCAGACCATCGACGAGGAGCCGCATCGCAAGCGCGAAACCCGAAAGCTTGGGCGCCGTGGTGAGGAACAGGGTCACCGAAGTGGGCGCGCCTTCGTAGACATCCGGGATCCACATATGGAATGGGACCACCCCGAGCTTGAAGGCGATCCCGACGATCAAAAACACCAGACCGAAGATTGGCAACAGGCTGCGCTCGTCGTTTAGGTGCAGGGCCGCGGCCAACTGCTGTAGGTCCAGGGTGCCGGTGACACCGTAGAGGATGGAGATCCCGTAGAGCATCATTCCGGAGGCGAGCGCGCCCAACACGAAATACTTCATCGCCGCTTCGGAGGCTGCATGCGAGTCCCGGTGCATGGCCACCATCGCATAGAGGGACAGCGACAGTAGCTCGAGCCCTAAATAGATCGTCAGCAGGCTGTGCGCGGACACCAGGATCAGCATGCCCAAGACGGCAAAGAGACCGAGGACGAAGTATTCGCCGTTGAATAAGGCGCGCGCGGCGAGATAGGCACGCGAGTAGACGAACACCCCCGCCGTCACCGCGAGAATGACCGCCTTGAGCACCGTGGCCATGCGATCGTTGACAAACATGTCATTGAACGCAAGCTCCGGCTCGCCCGGATAAAGCCACAGCACCAAGAGCAACGCCACCGCGAGCGTCGCCTGCGAGAGCCGATAGGGCGTCTCGGGATCCCGCCCCAAGACGCAGGCGAGCAAAACGGCGCACGCCATGAGCGCTAACCACAGCTCCGGCAAGGCGATTACGACGTTGCTCATGCGGCCTATCCTTCTTACGGTAATCTTGGGTGCGCGACTTGGTCCACGAGATGATTGACCGTTGCGTGCATGACCTCGAGCATCGGGTCCGGCCACACGCCGAAGAGCACGACGGCGCCGGCCAAGGTCCCCAGGATCGCGAGCTCGCGGGCATCAAGATCCTTGAGGGCCGCGATCCTCTCACTAGCAACCTCGCCGAAGATCACGCGCTTATACATCCATAGCGTGTAGGCCGCGCCCAGGATCAAGGTCGTTCCGGCACAGAGCGCGAACCACAAGCTCGCCTTATAACTGCTCAAGATCACCAAGAACTCGCCGACGAAACCGGAGGTTCCGGGGAGCCCGGCGTTGGCCATGCAGAAGATCATCATCAAGGTCGCGAAGACCGGCATGCTGTTCACCACCCCGCCGTAGTCCTGGATCTGGCGGCTGTGCAGACGCTCGTACAGCACCCCCACGCATAAGAACAGCGCTCCCGAGACGAAACCGTGCGAGAGCATCTGCACCATGCCGCCCTCGATACCCATCGCGGCGCCGTTGGGCACCTCGTGGCTGTCGAGAAGCCGAAACACAACGAACACGCCCAAGGTGACGAACCCCATATGCGAGATTGAGGAATAGGCGATGAGCTTCTTCATATCCTGCTGCGCCAACGCCACAAAACCGATATACACGATTGCGATCAAGGAGAGCGCGATCATGAGCGAATCGAAAGCGTGGCTCGCGGCCGGTGTGATCGGCAGGCTGAAGCGCAGGAAGCCATAACCGCCCATCTTCAACATAATCGCCGCCAGGATCACCGATCCGCCGGTCGGGGCCTCGACATGGGCATCGGGCAGCCAGGTGTGCACCGGCCACATGGGCACCTTTACGGCGAAAGCCAGCAGAAAGGCAATGAAGATAAGCTTCTGCGCCTCGAGCTCGAGCGGCAAGGCTTGCATCGCCAAGATCGAAAAACTTTGGCCCTTCCAATAGAGGTACAGCAAGGCCACCAGCATGAGCACGGAACCGAAAAAGGTATAAAGAAAAAACTTGATGGTGGCATAGACCCGCCGCTCCCCGCCCCAGATCCCGATGATTAAAAACATCGGGATCAGCATCGCTTCCCAAAAGACATAAAACAGAATGGCGTCGAGCGCGGCGAAGACGCCGTTCATCAGCCCCTCGAGAATCAGAAACGATGCCATGTACTGCCCGATCCTGGTTTGGATTACCTCCCAGCCAGCCAGCACCACGAGGACGGTGGTGAAGGTCGTAAGCAAGATAAGCGGCATCGAGATACCGTCGATACCAAGGTGATAGTTGATGTCAAACGCCTCGATCCAACCCGTGCGTTCGACAAACTGCATCGCGTGCGTACCGGTGTCAAAACCGGTGTAGAGCGGTAGCGACAGTAGGAAAGTCACGGCTGCGATCATCAACGACCGCATCAATACCGCCTCCCGCCCTTGCGTCGCGCCCGTATAGAGCACCCACACCCCCCCCAAGATCGGGACCCAGATGACGAGACTCAGTAAAGGCATAGGCACGTATGCTGGCGCGAGCTTTCGACCATGCTCGGATCCTACTTACCCCAGCCGTAGACGAAATAGCCCAATAACGACAGCAGACCGAGGATCATCGCAAAGGCATAGTGATACAAATATCCGGATTGCGTATGCCTCACGACGCCGGAAAACCACCCCACCAAACGCGCCGAGCCGTTAATGAAGAACCCGTCGATGATGCGGACATCGCCGAGTTGCCAGAGCGCCCGACCCGTACCCCGCGCCCCGCCGCCGAAAACAAGCTCGTTGAAATCATCGAATCCGTATTTACGCACCAAGATCCGGTAAACAGGCTTAAACCGATCGGCGACCAACGCGGGAAGCTCGGGCCGGTACAAATAGCACATCCACGCCGTGCCAAACCCCGCGAGCCCAAGCAAAAACGGCATGGCGGTAAATCCGTGTGCCACGAAAGCGAACAATCCATGATACTCGCCCCCCATACGCCCCAACACATCGTGTGCCGGCAGCACGTGAATAGCCGGCCCGAAATACGCTCCGAACAGCATCGGGGCGATGGCAATGGCCCCAATCACCACTGAAGGTATGGCCAGCATGATGAGCGGGCCGGTAACAACCCGCGGGGATTCGTGCAGATGCGCCTTCGCATGGGGGTCGAGCCGCTCGCTACCATGGAAGACCATGAATAAAAGACGGAAGCTATAGAGGGAGGTCACGAAGACTCCGCCCAAGACCGCGAGATACGCGAAGCCCGCGCCCGGCAAGTCCGAGTGGTGCACGGCTTCAATGATCGCGTCCTTCGAGAAAAATCCCGACATCCCCGGGAAGCCTATCAGCGCGAGCGTCCCGATCACCGAGGTGATCCAAGTGATCGGCATATAGCGGTACAAGCCGCCCATCTTGCGGATGTCCTGCTCGTGATGCAGGCCGATGATCACCGAGCCCGCGGCCAGGAACAGCAGCGCCTTGAAGAACGCGTGCGTCATGAGATGAAAGATGGCGGCCGCATAAGCCGAAGCCCCGAGCGCGACGGTCATATAACCGAGCTGAGAGAGCGTCGAATAGGCGATCACGCGTTTGATATCGTTCTGCACCAGTCCCAAGAGCCCCATGGAAAAAGCCGTGATCGCCCCGATGACGAGCACCACGCTCAAGGCCGTCTCCGAGAGCTCGAAGAGCGGCGACATGCGCGCCACCATGAAGATCCCGGCGGTCACCATCGTGGCCGCGTGAATCAGCGCCGAGATCGGGGTAGGGCCTTCCATCGAGTCCGGGAGCCACACGTGCAACGGAACCTGGGCGGATTTTCCCATCGCGCCGATAAAGAGCAGGATGCAAATCAGCGTCATCAACGGCCATTCGGTGTGCGCGCCGATTTGCACCGTCTCGTTGGCGAGGCTAGGTGCTTGCCGAAACACCTCCCAATAGTCGAGCGAATCGAAGTGCGTCAAGATGGCTGCGATCCCGAGCAAAAAACCGAGATCCCCCACGCGATTGACCAAAAACGCCTTGAGATTGGCCTGAATGGCCGACTCGCGCTTATACCAAAAGCCGATCAGGAGATAAGACACCAAGCCCACGGTTTCCCAGCCGAAGAAAAGTTGTAGGAAATTATTGGCCATCACCAGCATCAGCATGCCGAAGGTAAAGAGCGCGATGTAGCTGAAGAAGCGCTGGTAACCCGGATCGTCGTGCATGTACCCGATGGTGTAGATGTGGATCATCCAGGAGACGAAGCTCACCACCACCATCATCGTGACCGAGAGCTTGTCGATGAGAAACCCGATCTGAAAATTGAGACCGTCGCTGCTCAACCAGGTATAGACCGCCTGGTTGAAGGCCGGCTCTCCGTCGATGACGATGTCCTTGAATCCGAGCAGCGAGAGAAAAAAGGCGAGTGCAACGCCGCCGATCGTCACACGATGGGCCCAGACCCGGCCGATCCTCTGGCCGAAGACACCGGCGATGAGCGCTCCGATAAGCGGCGCCAAGACCACGCCCAGATAGACACCCCGCATACGGCTAACCGTTCAACCGGTTTAAATCGTCGACATTGATGGTGTTACGGTTGCGAAACAGCACCACCAGGATCGCAAGTCCGATGGCGGACTCCGCGGCCGCCACCGTGAGTATAAAGAAAACGAAGACTTGCCCGGCCATATTCCCCAGGAAATGGGAAAACGCGATGAAGTTCATGTTGACCGCGAGCAGCATCAGCTCGATACACATGAGCAAGATGATCACGTTTTTACGATTGATAAAGATGCCCGCCACGCTCAAGCAAAAAAGAATGGCCCCGAGGACGAGAAAATCCGAGAGCGCTGGCATTGGCTGCGTCGAATCCCTTAGGGTTCTAATTGTGCGGGCTCGGCCGGCGCTTCGGACACGGGTTGCCGTTTGTGCGCCGGCATCTTGACGAGGCGGACTCGATCCTCGCGCCGGACCGCCACTTGCTCGCTCGGCCGCTGCGCCTTCGTCTGCCGGGGGCCTCGCATCGTCAATACGATGGCGGCCACGATGGCGACCAGCAAAATCATCGCCGCGATCTCGAAAGGATAGATATAATCCGTATACAGGACTTGCCCGAGCTCGCGGGTGTTGCTGTAATCCGCGAGGTGCGGCGGCGGGCGCGTGGCCGCCCCGAAATAGCGCGGTCCCACGGCCGCGGCCAAGGCGATCACCATCAGCAAGGCGACCAGGCCGCCTACCGGTAAATAGCGCATGAATCCCTCGCGCAGCGGAGCGAGGTTTATATCCAGCATCATCACCACGAACAGGAACAGCACCATCACCGCCCCGACATAGACCAGCACCAAGGTGATCGCGAGGAATTCGGCTTCTAACAGTAACCAGATCCCGGCGCTGGAAAAAAACGCGAGCACCAGGAACAAGGCCGCGTGCACGGGGTTCCGGACCGTGATGACCATGGCCCCGGCGCCGATGAGGAGCGCGGAGAAGAAGTAGAAGATGACTTGTTCCACGATCCGATTACCGACCGCTGACCGACGATAAAGTCGGCACTCCCTTGAGCGCCGTGTTGGATTCCGCCATCACAAGCGCATAAGCATCCTTTATATTGTCTTCCAGCTCGGCAAGCGTTTCCCCCTGACTAAAGACCCCAGGCACTTCTTTTAGCTTTCCAACGTACCAATCATCGTCGATCCAATACTCTAGCGTAAACTGTCGCTGCATATCGTCACCTAATATACGTTCGACAACCCGAACACGCCTTCTTCATTGAGCAACTCCCTCAGTCGTGGATCGGGTCGAGCTGACAGGATTGCGCCCGTCAACTCGACCCGATCTCGCTGCTCGACCAACGCGATTAGCCCGCGTAGGTCGGAACCCCTTTTTCGGGTTCCGACGCATGGGTGATGGGTGAATACCTTCGATGAAACACATGGCTTTGCCCGATCCATCGGCGCCATCGGGTGTTTGGACGCTGTTTTGTCGGAACCCGATGCAGCCGGTTGCGACCTACCATACTGGATCACGCGGCGACGATCCGAAACTCCGTGGCCTTCACAATGGGCCGAACGTTATTCTTCTCCCGGCGCATCTCGACGATGCCATACCGCGACATGGTCTTGAGCGTGCGCGAGAGATTGCCGGCCTTACGACCAGTGGCCTCTGCCAACGCCGAGATCGATTCCGGATTCATTTCCCTGATCGCCTGGAGCAGCGCGCGATTGTCATCGCTCAGCACCTCGGCAAGCGACTTCATCGAGGTGAACCAGATCTTCGCTTCTCCCGGCTTGGGTTTGTATGACCCGCGGGCGATGGACAAGACCCGCTCGCGGATCTTTTCCTGCGGCATGATGCCGATCACGATGGCTTTCATCGCTTCTTCACCTCTCGTAGCACACGATCCACTTCGGCAAAGAAGTCCGCCAACAGCTGATGTGCGTCCTTGAATTCATAGGGCGTGCCCTTGTCGGATACGTGCCGGTGCTTATGGTCATACGCCAAGATGCGTCCGGCGTACTTGAGCTTCTTCGGCCGCTTGACTGCATGCGCGTTGTCGTAACCGAGTATCCGTTTGCCATAGGGTTCATGCAGCGTCAGCGAGTAACGGACGCCATGCGGCATCCCTGGCGTCGGGTCTGTCTTCCAAGCCTCGATCTTGATCCAACACCCATCGCCTTGGTCGATGATCTGGCCGTGCAGGTCGAGCAGGGTTTCGATGCCTGGGTCTTCCCGCATGCCGTACTATATCAACTGCTGATAAAGTTCTCCAGTCCGACCGCTGCCGTTCAGATGCCCCGCGACGGTTTCGCCCGCTGCCGCCGCCACGCCGTAGTCCGATCACACTCGAAGCGCTGGGAGATGGTCCGCCACCCCCGCGCCGCCCGTTCGCCGTCACCCGGCGCAAGAACCTTGTTGCCGTCGGCTGATCCAAGAACCGGCCCACGGACCCGGACATCAGCGCAAAAAAATAGAATACGAGTTGTTCCATCGCTAGTGTACTGTCCCGTAAATAACTTGGGATATCTCTCGTATTAAGCCACTGCCATTTCCACCGTCATTCCGGCATGGATTGCCGGAATCCAGATTACATGGACGTACTAGGGTTGGAGCATCCTGCAGTCTGGATGCCGGCATTCCCTGCCGGCATGACGTATTTTGCGCTGACATCAATTATGGAAGTACTAAACAGTTCAATTAATGGGACCTTGCGCTAGAGGATTCTTGCTCAGCGATACTTCGCGTCCTGCGCCCGGTCCGCGGCGATTTCCTGCTCGAAGCGGTCACCCATCGCCAGGAGTTTTTCCTTGGTGGCAATCAGATCGCCGCGCTGCTCGCCGTGATACTCGAAGAAGCGCGTCTCCACGATGGAATCTACCGGGCACGATTCCTCGCAGAACCCGCAGTAAATGCACTTGGTGAGATCGATGTCGTAGCGGGTCGTACGGCGAGTGCCATCGGCGCGCTGTTCAGATTCAATGGTAATCGCCACCGCCGGGCACACCGCTTCGCACAGCTTGCAGGCGATGCAGCGCTCCTCCCCGTTCGGGTAGCGCCGCAAGGCATGGTGGCCGCGGAAACGCGGCGATTGCGGTGTCTTCTCCTCCGGGTACTGGACCGTCACCTTTCGACTGAAGAGGTAACGCCCCGTGAGCTTCATGCCTTTGAGCAACTCCCCCAGCAACAGGCTTCTAAAATAGTCTTTGACCGCTGGCATAGCTTAATCGAACCAAGGTGGAACGGAGAGCTTAACTAACACCGCGGCGACGACCAGCCACGCGATCGTGATCGGAATAAAGACCTTCCATCCAAGCCGCATGATCTGGTCGTAACGGTAACGCGGAAAGGTCGCGCGAAACCACAGGAACAGAAACAAAAAGAACGATGTCTTCGCGAGCAGCCACATCATCCCCGGCACCCACGCAAACAAGCCCTCCAGTAGCGGGAGCCCTTGGAACGGCGACAGCCAGCCGCCCAGGAACATGATGGCCGCCAAGACCGAAATCAAAATCATGTTCGTGTACTCGGCCAAGAAAAAGAGCGCGAACGACATTCCGGCATACTCGACGTGGAACCCGGCCACGATTTCCGATTCGCCTTCGGCGATGTCGAAAGGCGCGCGATTGGTCTCCGCGACGCCGGAGATAAAATAAATCACGAATAACGGCAATAACGGCAGCCAAAACCACGTCAAAATGCCGCCGTCCTGCGCCCGCACGATGTCGTTGAGATTCAAGCTTCCGGCTGCGATCAATACGCCCACCAGCGCGAAGCCCATCGCGATTTCATAGGAGACCATTTGCGCCGCCGAGCGCATCGCGCCCAGGAAGGCGTACTTGGAGTTCGAGGCCCACCCGGCGATGATGATCCCATACACGCCCATCGACGACAGCGCCAGGATATAGAGGAGCCCGGCGTTGATGTCGGCGAGCACCGTCTCAGCGGCGAATGGAACCACCGCCCAGGCGGCCAAGGCCGGCGCCAGGGCCAGGATCGGCGCCGCTAAAAACAAAAACCGGTTGGCCCCGGTCGGGATGATGACCTCTTTTAGTACCAGCTTGAGGACATCGGCGATCGGCTGGAGCCAGCCCCGGGGCCCGACGCGATTGGGACCGATCCGGACCTGGATGTAGCCGATAATCTTCCGCTCCGCGAAGGTCAGGTACGCCACCCCGAGCAGGAGCGGCAGAATAATGGCGACAATCTTGACGATGATCCAGGGGACCGATCCGGCGCCGCCCGTGACCTCAACCGCCGCAACTTCGAGCATCGCCGACGAACCGTCGCTAAAGCCGCTGCAATGACAGCGGCGCCGTGCCGGCGTCGAGCGTTTCGAACGCCGGCTGCGCGGTGTAAATGAGCACGCAGTCATCCGGTACTCGCACATCGAGTGTCACCGGCAACTCGACGGCCCCCTCGCCCTTTTGCAACCTGACGTTCGCCCCTTCGGCGAGATCGAAGCGCCGCGCCACCGTAGGGTTAATGTGCAGGCACCGATCACCGGCATCGGGTGTCTCTTGCAGCGCCGTGGCACGCCGCACGAGCGCATCAACGCGGTACGCGGGCACATAGGGGATCAGATCGAGCTCCGCGGCCGCGCGCCCATCGAGCATCGGATCGGACCCGCCTCGAGCAGCGGCGCCGGCCCCCGCGTCTCGTGCGTGTTTGCGCAGATCGTTCTCGATCTCTTCCGTTGAGGCATAGTCGAAGCCCGCGAGACCCAGGCGGTTCCCCAGCACCCGCAAAACCTTCCACGCCGGGCGCGACTCGCCCGGCGGCGGCACCACGGCACCGAAGGCTTGCCAATCGCCGCTTGCATTCACCAGGGTCCCGGTGTTTTCCGCATAGATCGCAACCGGCAGCATGGCATGGGCATACGCTTCGATGCGCGGCGTGCGGTAGGCGCTCAGCGACACCACGCACTCCGCGTTCCGCAGAGCGTGCATCGCTTGGGCGGGACGGCAACAATCGAGCTCCGGCTCAATGCCCAACAACACATAGGCGCGCAAGCCGGGGTCGATCATCGCTTGCGCGTCTAAACCCGGTTGTGCGATCGGCTGCCCGGACGGATCGCGGTGGGGCACGGCTCCCGCGATCCAGGCTCCGCAGGTATTCGCGTGTTCCGCCAGGTATCCGAGCTTCGCTCCGCAGAGATCACTGACGAGAGCTGCGAGCGCCCGCAAGGAGCTGGCGCATGGGTGCGTGGCGGCGAGGTTGCCCAACAATACCGTTCCCGCCGCGGAGGCCTTCAAGCGCTTTGCGATCGCCCGCTGAGAGTCATCGGCCTTGACGCCGGCGAGCATGTCGACCACCTTGGGATCGACCGATCTCTTAGAGCCTCCGACGAGAGCCTTGGCGACCCCAGCGAGTGCCGCGACCATCTCCGCGGGTCTCACGATAAGCTTCTTGGCGATCGGGTAATTGAAATCGAAATCGACGGGATTAATTACAGCAATAAACGCCCCGCGCTGCGCCGCCTTACGCAAGCGGTGATTGGCCAGCGGTTGCTCCTTGCGCGCGTTGGAACCGATCAAGAGCACGGCGTCGCGGCGTTCGAACTCCGCGAGGCTTTGGCCCAGGCCCGGATAGAGCGGTGCCCGATCCTGATCCTTGAAATCGCTGTGTAACAAACGGTGGTCGATGTTATTGCTGCCGAGGCCTCGTAGAAGCTTCTGCAAGAGATAACATTCTTCGGTCGTCGCGGTGGCGATGGTCAACGCTCCGAGCTGCCCGGCGCCGTGCTTATCCACCGCCGCACGCAAGCCCTTAGCGGCGAAGTCCAAGGCCGCATCCCAATCGACCTCGCGCCATTCTCCTTCGGTCCGAATCATCGGCGCCGTCAACCGATCCGCGCTGTAAAGCCCGAGGTAGCTATAGCGATCGCGGTCGGAGAGCCACACCTCATTGATCGCCTCGTTTTCGCGCGGCACGACGCGCCGCACCCGGTTGTCCGAGACGTGTAGATAGAGATTCGATCCGATCGAGTCGTGCGGGGCGATGCCTTCGCGTTGGCGTAGCTCCCAAGCACGCGCGGTATACCGGAAGGGCTTGGAGGTCAGGGCGCCGACTGGGCACAGATCGATCACATTCCCCGACAGTTCCGAGACCAGTGCCTGCTCGATGTAGGTGCCGATCTGCATCTCCTCGCCGCGTCCCGTGGCGCCGAGCTCCCGCACGCCGGCCACCTCATCCCCGAAGCGCACGCAGCGTGTGCAGTGAATGCAGCGCGTCATGTCGGTCTGGATAAGCGCGCCGATGTTCTTATCCTGCACCACCCGCTTGCCCTCGCTGTAACGCGAGATACCCGCGCCGTAGCCCATCGCAAGATCTTGCAGCTCGCATTCCCCGCCCTGGTCGCAGATCGGGCAATCGAGGGGGTGATTGATGAGCAGAAACTCCATCGTCGACTTCTGGGCCTCCTGGGCGCGCGGCGAGCGCGTCCACACCTTCATGCCGTCCATGATCGGTGTCGCGCAGGCCGCCAGCGGTTTGGGCGCTTTCTCGACCTCGACCAGACACATCCGGCAGTTGGCGGCGATGGTAAGTTTCTTGTGGTAGCAAAACCGCGGGACATAAATGTCCGCGGCATCGGTCACTTCGATCAGCATGGCCCCCTTGCGCGCTTGCAAGGACTTGCCATCGACTTCGATCGTGACCACATCCGGACTCATCATTTTTTCCTAGGCGGCTTTGCCCGACAGGCTCTCGGCCATGCTGCTGCCATGCTCGACATAGTACTCGAACTCATGATGGAAATGTTTGATGAAACTTCGCACCGGCATCGCGGCGGCATCCCCCAGCGCACAGATGGTCCGGCCTTCGATCTTCTTGGCCACATCATCGAGCCGGGCGAGATCCTCGACCCGGCCTTTGCCTTCGATGATGCGAGTCAACATGCGGTACAGCCAGCCTGTCCCTTCCCGGCAGGGTGTGCACTGGCCGCAGGACTCGGCATAGTAAAACCGTGCAATGCGTCGCAGCACCTTGACCATGCACGTGGTCTCGTCCATCACGATGACTGCCCCGGATCCCAGCATCGATCCGGCCTTCGCGATCGCGTCATAGTCCATCGTGAGCCCCAGCATAGTCTCTCCGGGCAGCACCGGCACCGAGGATCCCCCTGGGATCACCGCCTTGAGCCGGCGTCCTCGCCACACGCCTCCGGCGAGATCGAGCAGCACCGGGAACGGCGTGCCCAAGGGGATCTCGAAGTTGCCGGGGCGTTCGACGTGGCCGGTCACGGAGAAACACTTGGTGCCGCCGTTGTTGGGTTTGCCGATGTCCGCGAACCATTGGGCGCCGTTCAGGATGATGCTCGGCACCGACGCCAGCGATTCTGTGTTGTTGATCGTGGTGGGCCGGCCGTAGAGGCCATACCCCGCGGGGAACGGCGGTTTAAAGCGAGGCATGCCCTTCTTGCCCTCGAGTGACTCGAGCAACGCCGTCTCCTCGCCGCAAATATAGGCCCCGGCGCCGAGATGATTGTAGAGATCGAAATCGACCCCCGAGGCGAGGATATTCTTCCCGAGGAAGCCCGCGTCATACGCCACCTTGAGCGCCTGATCGAAGCGCGCGCAGGGCTCGTCCATGAATTCGCCGCGCATATAGTTGTAGCCGGCCTTCGCCCCGATCGCGTAGCCGGCGATCGCCATCCCCTCGATGAGCGCGTGCGGGTTATACCGCAGGATGTCGCGGTCCTTGCAGGTTCCCGGTTCGCTCTCATCGGAGTTACAGACGATGTAATGCGGACCGCTCGGGTTCTTGGGCATGAAGCTCCACTTGAGCCCGGTGGGAAACCCGGCGCCCCCGCGGCCGCGCAGCCCGGAGGCTTTGACCTCTTCGATAATGTCTTGCGAGGAGATCTTCTCCCGCAAGATTCGCTTCCATGCCTCGTAGCCGCCGATCTGCCGATAATTCTCGAAGCTCCACGATTGCGCAAATTCGAGGGTGCGGAAACAAACCTGATTGAAGAACGCTAAGCTCACGTGAGATCGTCCAGTATCTTGTCGACTTTGTCGTTGCTCAGGTGTTCGTAGAATTTGTGGTCCACCATCATCATGGGACCGCCACAGCAAGCCGCCAGACATTCTTCTTCTTGTTTGAGATAAATGCGGCCATCCGAGGTGCTTTCACCGGTCTTGATCCCGCACCGCCGCTCGATGTGCGCGACGATGTCATCCGCCCCGCGCAGCATGCAAGAAATATTCGTGCATACCGAAACACTGTGACGGCCGACCGGTTTGGTCTCGAACATCGAATAGAAGCTCGCCACCTCATAGACCGCGATCCGCGCCATCCCGAGATAGGCGGCCACGGCATCCATCAACTCGGTAGTCAGATAACCCCCGTTTTCATGCTGGACCTCGCTCAAGGCCGCCAGCACCGCCGATTGCTTGCGCTCTTGCGGATACTTCGCGACGCACGCGTCGATATGCGCGCGGGCGCGGGCGGAGATCACCCCTGCCCCCTCCCCGCTCACCGATCGACCTCCCCGAAGACGATGTCCAAGGTCCCGATCGTCGTCACCACGTCCGCCAACATATGGCCCTTGACCAGCTCGTCCATGCCCGCAAGGTGCGCAAAACCCGAGGCCCGGACCTTGACGCGGTACGGTTTATTGGCGCCATCGGAGATGAGGTAGATCCCGAACTCCCCTTTGGGATGCTCCACCGCCGCATAGATCTCGCCTTCCGGGACGCAATAGCCCTCGGTAAAGAGCTTGAAGTGATGGATCAAGGATTCCATGTCGCCCTTCATGTCCTCGCGGCGCGGCGAGACCAGCTTATAGTCCTCGATGGTGACCGGCCCTGGATTTTTCCGCAGCCACGCGACGCATTGTTTAATAATACGGGCGGATTGGCGCATTTCCTCCACGCGCACCAGGTACCGATCGTAGCAATCCCCGTTAACGCCGACCGGAATGTCGAAGTCCACGCGCTCGTAGACCGCGTAGGGCTGCTTCTTGCGTAAATCCCACTCGACACCCGATCCTCGCAGCATGGGTCCCGTGAAGCCGAGGGCGAGCGCCCGCTCCGGAGAGACGACGGCGATCCCGACGGTCCTCTGCTTCCAGATCCGATTGTCCGTGAGCAGCGTCTCATACTCATCGACGCAGGCCGGAAAACGCGCCGCGAAGTCATCGATAAAATCCAACAAGCTTCCTCGCCGCGCCTCGTTCAAGCGCTCGACGTCCTCCCGGCTCCGCCACTTGGAAGCTTCGTAGCGCGGCATACGCTCGGGCAGATCGCGGTAGACGCCGCCGGGACGGTAATAGGTGGCGTGCATGCGCGTCCCGGAGACGGCTTCGTAGCAATCCATGAGATCCTCGCGTTCGCGGAAACAGTACAGGAAGATCGTCATGGCCCCAATATCGAGGCCGTGCGCGCCCAGCCACATCAAATGATTGAGAATGCGCGTGATCTCATCGAACAGCACGCGGATGTACTGCGCCCGTGGGGGCGGCTCGACGCCGAGCAAGCGCTCGATCGCCAGCACGTAGGCGTGCTCATTGCACATCATGGACACATAATCGAGGCGATCCATGTAGCCGATGCTCTGGTTGTACGGCTTGCTCTCGGCAAGCTTCTCGGTGCCACGATGCAGCAGACCGATATGCGGATCGGCGCGCTCGATGACCTCGCCGTCCATCTCCAGCACTAGGCGCAAGACACCGTGAGCCGCGGGATGCTGCGGCCCGAAGTTCAAGGTCATGTTGCGGATTTCAGGCATTGCCTATAGGTATCATCTTAGGTCGGACTCGGTAGTTCCCGGCGCGGGAGTGTCGCGCCGGATCACTTTCGGGACCAGCACGCGGTTCTCGATCGTGACCGGTTGGTAGACGACCCGGCCCTTCTCCGGATCGTAGCGGACCTCGACATTGCCTTCGAGCGGGAAATCCTTACGAAAGGGATGACCGATAAAACCGTAGTCGGTCAAGATCCGCCGCAGATCCGGGTGTCCCTCGAAGAGGATCCCGAAGAAATCGAAGGCCTCGCGCTCGAACCAGTTCGCCGCGGTCCAAATTTCCACCACGGAATCGACCCGCGGCGGATCGCCGGTCGCATACACGCGCAGGCGCAGCCGCTGATTGCGGCTGACCGAAAGGAGGTGGTAGACGGCCGCGAACCGGGGCCGTTCGCCGAGCGCCTCTTGATACGCATTGGCGTCGACCCCGCGGCTGAAACCGGAGCGGCTCGCCTCCTCGGTGCACCAGTCCGCCTGCCCGTAGGCGGCGTAGTCCACGCCGCACACATCGATCAGTTGCTCGAAAGCGAACTCGTCCCTGAGCGCCTTGCAGATCTCCAGCACATCGGCGGCGCGGACCTCGATCGTGATCTGGCCCGAGGCCACCACGCAGGAACTGAGTTTATCGCTGAATCGTTCTTTTAGGCGCGCCGTGAGCTGTTCGATCGGATTCGACATTCAGGGTTCTTAGCGGGCAATCGTATTGGTGCGCCGGATCTTGTTTTGAAGCTGAATGACCCCGAATAGCAGCGCCTCGGCCGTCGGGGGACATCCGGGCACATAGACGTCGACGGGGACGATGCGGTCACAGCCGCGCACCACCGCATAGGAATAGTGGTAGTACCCGCCGCCGTTGGCGCACGATCCCATGGAGATCACCCAGCGCGGCTCCGCCATCTGATCGTAGACCTTGCGCAGCGCCGGAGCCATCTTGTTCACCAGCGTACCGGCGACGATCATGACATCGGATTGCCGCGGGCTCGGCCGGAACACCACCCCGAAACGGTCCAGATCGTAGCGCGAGGCCCCGGCATGCATCATCTCGACCGCACAGCAGGCGAGCCCGAAGGTCATCGGCCAGAGCGATCCGGTGCGCGCCCAGTTGATCAGATTGTCCACCGAGGTCGTCACGATCCCCTTGTCGCCAAGCGCTTCTATTCCCATTCCAGCGCCCCCTTTTTCCACTCATAGACGAACCCGATGACGAGAACGGCCAGAAAGATCATCATCGCGAAAAAACCGAGCAGCCCGATATCCTTGAGCGCCACGGCCCAGGGGAAGAGAAACGCGATCTCCAAATCGAAAATGATGAACAGGATCGCTACCAAGTAATAGCGGACATCGAACTGCATCCTGGCGTCCTCGAAGGGCTCGAACCCGCACTCATAGGGCGAAAGCTTTTCCTCGTCGGCGCGGCGGGGCCCGAGCGCGAAGCCGACGCAGAGCGCGACGGCGCCGAAGACCAGGGCCACGATGATGAAGATGAGTACCGGTAGGTATTGCGCTAACACGTCATTTCCAGGGATGGCGGCCGATCGCCGCCATGCAGGCACGGATTATACCTGATCGATCTCAACCCGCGATAGCTGCGAGATTTTGCAAGCAGGCTCTACGTAGTTGCTGGTGCCGATGGCCGGACTCGAACCGGCACGGCTCGCGCCACTGCCCCCTCAAGACAGCGTGTCTACCAATTTCACCACATCGGCTTTTCTGATCCGCGTGCCTATTCTAATCGAATCCAATCGAAATTGTGCCCCATCACCGAGCGCAGGTAGTGTCTCAGTATGAATTTCGGTTTCCGACCCAAAACGGTCATTCAGACCTTTCCGACGGATGCCCTTAAAAGTCCTCATTCGGCAGAGCCACAAGGGACTTTGAGGTTAGCAGCATTATGCCGAGGTCGGCGTAGTAATCTGCTGCTCCCGACACCCCAGAAAAGGGTCATAGGCCCTGACCCGAGCCGTTGCCGATCATATCCGCCGCCTTCTCGGCGATCATGATCGTTGGCGCATTGGTGTTGCCGCTCACGATCATCGGCATGATCGACGCATCCACGACCCGCAGCCCCTCGATTCCGCGCACACGGAGGCGTGAATCGACGACCGCCGTCTCGTCATGGCCCATTTTGCACGTGCCGGCCGGGTGCCAGGTGGTGGAGGCCGTGCGCCTCACAAAGGACTCGATGTCCGCGTCGCTTCTCAAATTCGCCCCCGGCGCTACCTCCTCGCCGCGGATGTCGTCGAATGCGTTTGAATAGAGAATCTTGAGATTCCAGCGAACTCCGGCGACGGCGCATCTCACATCATCGGGCGCGCTCAAGTAGGTGGGATTGATTATTAGCCGATCGAGCGGATCGGGTGAGGCGAGAGTGACCTCGCCGCGGCTTAGCGGCCGATTGATGTAGGAGGTAAACGTAACACCGTGCCGGGTTGTCGCCTCGGCTTCGGGATAATCGGGAGAGAGGGTCATCAGGAAGAACATCTGTAGTCCGGGAATCGTCTCTTCCGGATGGCTTTTGACGAAGGCTCCCGCCTCGAGGAAGTTCGAGCCCAGCGGGCCGCTTCGATTTGCTTCGTATTCTCGAAGCGCGGCAGCTTTTTGCTCGTCCGGAAGCGGGGCGAAGGTAAGCGGTTGCGTGATCTCGCACCGCACTCGAGTGTGGAGGTGATCGTGCAGATTCTTGCCGACGCCCGGGAGATCCTGGCGAATATCGATACCCAGCCGCTCAAGCTCAGGTCTCGGCCCGATGCCGGAAAGCAGCAGCAACTGCGGCGAGCGCAGAGCGCCGGCTGAAAGAATGATCTCGCAAGCAGCCTCGGCCTTCTCCACAGCCCCGAAGCGAAGATATTGGACCCCTACGGCGCGGGTTCCGCTGAAATGAAGCCTCGTCGCATGGGCGTGGGTCAGGACGGTGAGATTCGGACGCGAGCGTGCTGGATGCAGATACGCATTAGCGGTGCTGCATCGGACGCCGTTGGCGATCGTGGCCTGCAAGGGACCGCAGCCCTCCTGAAACTCGCCGTTGAAGTCCGGGTTGAACGGAATTCCTGCTTCCTGGGCGGCGGCAAGATAGCGCTCCACGAGAGGATCCGAAAACGGATGGCTTGTCACCGCGAGCGGGCCCGCAGTGCCGTGATAGCGGTCGGAGATGGCTTGGTTGCTTTCGGATTTCACAAAGTAGGGCAAGACGTCATCGTAGGCCCAACCCTCGTTTCCATCGCGAAACCATTGATCGTAATCGCCGCGGTTGCCGCGGATGTAGATCATGTAATTGATGGCGCTTGATCCTCCGAGCACCCGGCCTTGAGGCATGAAGATACGGCGCCCGTTCATGTGTGCTTGGGGAGCCGTTCGGTCGGCCCAGTCGCAGGGGCTGTCCTGCAGCTGTCCATAGAATGCGGGTATCCGGATCAACGGCGAGTCGTCCTCGCCACCGGCTTCGAGCAGCAACACCCGACAAGCAGGATCTTCCGTCAACCGGCTGGCCAATACGCACCCCGCAGATCCGGCACCGACGATGACGTAGTCGAACATGGTCCGCCTCCAATTTTGTGCGTTGTTATAGTGTGGCGTGTACTCGGGTCACCCCAGTTTCTTACTCAAAGAGCTAGCCGCGACAATAACGGGGGAAAGGACGGGGCTGAAAGGCGGTGCATAGGCAAGATCCGCGTTCTCCAGATCACGGCAACCGAGATTCCCGAGTAAGGCCGTGGCGGCGATGTCGATTATTTTATCCACGGAGCCCGGTCCGATAGCTTGGGCGCCCAGCAGGCGACCGCTACCGGATTCGGCCACGAGCTTTAACGTCACGTCGCGCGCGCCGGGGAAATAGCGCGCCTTGTCCCGGGCGGTGATGACCGTGGTGATGGGGTCGAACCCCGCCTCGCGGGCGGCGGACTCGGTGAATCCGGTAATGCCGACGTTCAGGTCGAAGGTCTTAAAGATGGCCGTGCCCAAGATTCCGGGAAACTGGGTGTCCCCGCCGGCCGCGTTTTCACCAGCCACGCGGCCTTGCAGGTTGGCGATGTCCCCGAGCGGTCCCCACACGGGCGTCTGCGTCAGGCGGTGGTAGCTCTCCGCGCAATCGCCGGCCGCGAACACGTCTTTGACGTTGGTCTCCATGCGCGTGTCGACGGCGATCGCGCCCGTGGGCCCCAGCGCTATGCCGGCTTGAGCCGCAAACTCGACATTTGGCCGGATGCCGATCGCGAGCACCACGAACTCCGCGGGCAGCCGCCGACCCGATGCCGTGACCACCGCGGCGACCCGTCCCGCGTTCTCGGTGATCTCGGCCATGCCCTCGCCCACAACGACACGAACGCCCTTGGCGATAAGATAGTCGTGGACGCGCTTACCCAGTTCCGGATCGAGTCTAGGAAAGAGCCGCTCGAGCCGCTCGACGATCGTCACCGTCACGCTCAACGCGTGTAAGCTCTCGGCCACCTCGAGCCCGATATAGCCTCCACCCACGATGACCGCCTGCTTCGGCCTCAAGCGATCGAGGGCCGATCGGAAGCGATCGAGCTCGGCCATCGTCCGCAGCGTGACAATACCGTCCAAATGGTTTCCTGGTACGACGGGAATCACGGGGCGCGCGCCGGTCGCGAGGATCAGCCGGTCATAGGGCACGACCTCGATCGCGTCGCGATCGAGATCGTGCACCTTGACGAGGCGCTCCTCCGTGCTCAGGTTTATCACACGGTGGCGGAGCCGCACCTCGATTCCATCCTCCCTGAATTGAGAGGCACGGCGGATGATCAGCGCGTCGCGGCTTGCGACGAGGCCGCTTAGATAATAGGGTTGCCCGCAGGCCGTATATGAGACCTCGGATTCCTCTTGATAGAGAGTGATAGCGATATCCCGATTAACCCGGCGCGCCCTGGCAGCGGCTTTGGCGCCGGCCGCCACCCCACCGACGACGATCAAATGCATGGGTCGATCTCCGCTTACGCCAGCCACTCGCCATCCCCCGCGAAAAAGGTCGGCTCCCCGCCGGTATGCAGGAACACGACGGAACGGTGCGTGACCAATCCGCGCCGCAGGTGCTCCAAGAGACCCGCCATGGCCTTGCCCGTGTATGTGGGATCCAGCAAAACGCCTTCGGTGCGCCCGACCAGCCGGATCGCATTCGCGGCTTCCGCGCTCGGAACCCCGTAGCCCGTACCGATAAAACCACCGTGCACGATCGCGTCCGCTGGGGCAAACCGCCAATCAAAATCGAGCACCGCGGCTGCCGCGGTCGCGAGATGAGCAATCTCGATGCGGACCGCCTCGGCCTCCCGACTTACGGTAAAGCTCTCCACTGTCCAGGGCGACCCCAGGGCCCGCGTCCCCACCAACCAGCCAGCATGGGTCCCGCCCGAGCCGGTGGCCAGCACAACCACGTCAGGATCGAGTCCAACCGCTTGACACTGCTCATGGAGTTCCCGCGCCGCCAGCGCATGCCCCAGGGCGCCGAGGGCACAGGCGCCGCCGCGTGGGATGGGATAGGGGCGCTGACCTTTGTGTCGCAACTCTTCGCAGAGCGTCTCGATACCGCGATCCACAGAGGCGCGGTCCGAGTCGCCGGTGAACACCGCATCTGCCCCGAGCATGCGGGTGACGCGGTAATTTCCGTCGATCCGTGCGGGCGCATCGCCCCAAAAGACGGCGACACAGTGCAGGCCGCAGCACGCGGCCGCGGCCGCCGTCGCGCGGACGTGGTTGGACTGCGCGCCCGCCCCAGTAACCAGGACCTCGACGCTCTGGGCCAGCGCGTCGGCTATCAGCAACTCCAGACCCCGGACCTTGTTGCCCCCTAGGCCAAAGCTGATCAAATCATCCCGCTTGAACCATATCTCCGCGCCGCCAAGCGCCCGACTGAGTCGTCGCATCGGCAACAGCGGTGTCGGGAATTCCGCTAAGCGTTGGCGCCGCAGCCGCGCGAGGCCCTCCCATACGTTTGGTGTGCCTGTGAAGCTGGGTTTACCGCTCGCCATGATCCTGCGCCTCCGCTAGCGCCAGCACGCGGTCGACCATCTGTGCGCAGCATCCCGTGCTCTGTCCCATGTCAAAGAGGTTCTCGATCTCTGCGGCGCCGAGCTGTGCCACGATCTGGGGCTCGGCGAGCACGGCCTCCCGCAGGGGGGTGCCACGCTCGGCAGCCTCCATCGCCACGCGGTACACGAGCGCATGGGCGCTCTGCTTGCCGAACTTGAGCGCCAAGGCTAACATCATATGTTCGGCCTGCATGAAGCCCTTGGTTGCAAGCAGATTGTCCCGCATGCGCTCCACGTTGACCTCGAGGTGCTCGAGCAGGTTGTGCAGCATCGCCAAGGCCTTGCCGGTTGCGAGACAGGCCCCGGGGAGGATCGCCCACTCCCCCTTCCAGGCACGCCCGTCGCGCTCGTGGTCGTGCACGAGATTCTCAGCCATGTGCGCGGCATGATAGCGCACCACGCGGGCCAGCGTGCCCAAGTGCTCGCAGATCTCCGGGTTGCGCTTCTGGGGCATGGTGATGCTCCCGACCGCGCCCGGCACGAATCCCTCGCTGAGCTCCCCGATCTCGGGCCGCTGCAGGTTGTAGATCTCGTGGCCGATGCGGTCGGCCGTGGCCGTGATCAGGGCGAGGAGGTTGAGCCATTCGGCGAGGCGATCGCGCGAGGCGGTCCAAGAGATCGCAGGGGCCATGAGCCCGAGCTTCTGGAGGAAGCGCTGCTGCACCGCTAACGCCTCGAGACCGAAGGCGGAGAGACTGCCGACGCCGCCCGCAAGCTGCCCGACGCCGACGCGTGCCCCGATCTCATCAAGGCGTTGGCGGTGGCGCCGAATCTCGTCGAGCCACCCGGCGGCCTTGAACCCGAAGGTGATCGGCAGGCCCGGCTGACCGTGGGTGCGCCCGCACATTGCCGTATCCCGATAGCGGCGGGCGAGATCGCACAGCACCGTTGCAACGCTTGTGAGCTGGTCTTCAAAGATGTCCCGCACCTTGACCAGAATCCGAGCCGTATGTGTGTCCGTGATGTCCTGCACCGTGGCCCCGTAACAAAGCCATTCCCCGCTGTCGCCCGGGCAGCGGCGCTGGAGCGCGCGAATAAGACCGAGCAGCGAGTGGTTGGTGCGCTCGAAATCTTCGCGCACTTCGGTAAAAAACGCCTCTTCGAGCGGTACGATCTTACAGGTGTCAGCGAGCTGTCGAGCTGCCGCGGTCGGCATCAAACCGAATTCCGCCTCCGTCTCGGCGAGCACGACCATGACCTCGATCCAGCCGGCGGTCAGCGCGGCATCATCGAAGAGGGCACGCAGTTCGGGTGTGGCCCATGAATTTCGATAGATGGCTGAGTCACTGATGTGCACTGACATGACGATTCGCTACCTCGTTGTGGCTCGTTGCTGCTATCAAAAAAGCAGAATGCAGGCGTTCGTGGCTCCAGTCATCCCGGATTCGGCAGGCTCCGTCTGGGTTACGCTGGATGGCGCAACGCTTTGTCCCGCCAGTGGCGTACGCTCATCACGTCGAAGCGCTCGCCCTCGAAAACGATTTGCTTTAACATGCACAGCACGAGCACGCGGGAGTGCTCTAGCCCTTCCTCGATCTTCGCCGGGATGTTATCGCCTGCCTTGAGCACCCATTCATCAAACCACATCCGCAGGCCGTCCGCCCGCAACCGTTCGGCGACGGCACGGACGACATCCTTGTCCTTAGCACTATGGCTCAGGAAAACATCATGGGTGAAGACTGCTTCGCTCATGCTGCCCGCGCCTACCGCCTACACCTATGCAGAAGCCGGGCTCGAAGTATCCGAACCCCGCAAGCACTCACGGGCCATCTGTAACAGTGAATCCTCCACCATACGGAGTCGCTGGCGGCAGTCGGTGGTCCACGCGTCGGCCTTCATCAACGTCTGCTCGCATTGGGTGATCATTGAATCCACGCTCTCCAGTGCCGCGCCCCCGGGCGCTGTCCGTGCAGCGACAGCCGCCTCGGGGTCCAGGGCGTCGCGGAGTGCCGCCTGCGAGAGTTCGATCCGCTGGCCTAGCATCTGCTCCGCGGCCACCGCTACCTCATCCGGCGTGAGCCGATTCAGATCACCGTTCGCCAGATGCCGGCGCACGAGGTGGCCGACCAGCCGGTGCGCCTGGCGGAAATCGAGACCGCTCTCCAGCACGAGCACCTCGGCAAGGTCGGTCGCGAGCGCAAAGCCGCGATCGAGCCGTGCACGTCCACACTGCTCATTGAATGTCAGGAAGCTCACGACCTCGCCCATCAGCCCCACCGCCTCCTGCGTGTCCTCGATCGCGCGCGGGATGGCTCCATACAGGGGCAGGCGGTTATCCGGCTGCCCCGAGGGCGTGCGGCTGGCCGCTGCGCTCGCCGCGAGCGTGCCGATCATCATGCTGGCTGTACCTCGGACATGGGTCAAGGCGAAGGGGTTCTTCTTCTGCGGCATGATCTTGCTCGCTCGGGCGTGCCGATCGTCGAGCTCGACCAGGGCGAATTCCTCGGTAGCATAGATCTGCAGGTCCTCGGCCAGGCGGTCGAGATTGATCAGGATCGCGGTTAGCATCGCGGCTGTTTCGATCGGCAGATCCGCCTGCCACATGGCATCACGTGCATGTATGACGAGCCCATCGAAGCCCAAAAGCTCACGCAGGCGATCGCGGTCTTGAGGTAAACGCGACCCGTTGGTGCTGCCGCATCCCGCGGGACTTAGATTCAACCGCCCGTAAAGCGCTCGAACGCGATCGAGGTCACGCAGCACAGGGTAGGCAAAACCAAGCAGATAATGACCGAAGGTGGTCGGCTGCGCCGATTGTAGGTAGGTATAGTCAGGCAGCAACGCTGAGCGAAACTCGCGCGCCCGCGCGGTGATCACTTTGCCGGTCGCCACTAGCGGCTCAGCCAGGCCGAGGAGACCCGCGCGCACCTTGATCAGAAATGCAGTTGTGGTCGCTTCGCGCCGTGCCCGGCCTCCACCCAACCAAGTGCTCGCGCCTGTCTGCGTGGCCAACCACGCTTCGCGGTTGGTGTAGAGGTCGCCCCTCGATGGGTCCAAGGTAAAATCAGCGGGTCGTTCGTGAAGTTTCAAGAGGGCAGCGAGAAGATCCCGACCGGCATCACGCGGAACGATGCCCGCCTCTATCATCACCAGGGTGTGAGCAAGGTCGACCAAGCCCATGGCTTCAAACAGATCCGCTTGGTCGTCGAGCTCCTTCCTGAATGCCGTTCGTATTAACAGCTCGGAGGGACCGCGCTCGATGCGCGTGCCCACCTCGAGCACGTGCTCCGATTCCGCTGAGGGACCGCCTGGCTCGCGGCTATTTTTTGTCGACATGGAAGCTGATCGGTGCCGCGCCGGGCTCCGGCTCGACCTCATGAGGGTCCCAGGCGCCTGAGCGTACCAGCTCGTCAGTGACCGAGCGCAGGGTCTCGAAGCGGAGCCGGCAGCGCAAGGATTCGACCGCCAATACCTGATCGGGGTGGATATTGCCCAGCCCCACGTTGGTCCCGAAGCGACGGATCAAATAGGCCTGCTGCTCCTTGAGCGGGGCCTCCCACACGAGTCGGTCCGCCGCCGTGTCCATGGCCCGGCAGATCGCCGCCACGGCGTCGTCGATGACCTGGCCGTGCGCGTCGTAGATCCCCACTGCGCGGCCGGACTCCCTGCCTTCCACCACCACCCAGCGCGCGCCACGTTCCAGATCCTCCAAGGCCTGCTCGGCGAGCTGCTCCGCCGAAGGCTGCTGCCTCGGGTCCTTCTTACCCACCTCGGTGATGGGGACGAGCCCGGCGTCCAGCGCGCAGTGAATGATGTTCCTTCTGCGAAAGGCGGGCATCGGGATCGTGCCATCCGATATCTCGACGGCGCTGAAACCCAGAAGCTTCGCGTGTTTCATGTAATCTCGACAGTGGCGTTCGACGAGCGCGACCTCGAGCAGCGTACCGCCCGGGAAGGTCAGCACCTCGTACTCGGCAAGTAGCCCCAGCTTGTGCTGCAGAAGCTGCTTGGTGAGGAACACCGAGGTTCCGAAGCTGAGCTTCCAGTGGTCGATGCAGTGACCCGCCAGCTCGAGGGTATCGCGCAGCACGCTCAGGCCTACGCCCGTGTCGATGACCATCGTGACCCCGGCGGCTCGGGGCTTTTGCGTGCGATCGCCGATGAGCCTCTCGACGATGGGATCCCAGGCGAGCTCAGGCATATTCCACATCCCGCGAGAGCAGGCGAAGGGCCTGTTCGACCATCGGAAGGTCGGCGCCCCAGGGAACCACCGCCGTCATGCCGTCTTGTTCAATGCCAAATTCTAACAGGCAGCATTTGAGCAGGGTGGGGCGAGCCGATGTTGGCGTGAACTTCCGGGGACACATCTCCACCCGCGGTGGCTCATCCCCGTAATAATGCCGGTGGAACTGGAGGCTGCGTTCGCAGCCGATCAAAGTCCACGGGCGGCGCACGGGGGGGCGCTCATCGAGAAAGTACACTGGCGCTCCGAGATCATCGAGGCCCCCGGAGCGGCAGGGCACGAGATAGGCCTCGGGCCGCACGCGCGCACAGAGCTCGCGGAGGTCGATGCGCTCGAGATCGAGACAGATGGGCGGGAGGTCGGCATAGCTCAAGACGTGCTCGGCCATTTTGTAGAGCTTCGGGGGATCCGGGGGCGCGACCTCCACCACCCGCAGGAGCAGAGGATCGGGGCGGTGGATGATGTTGATATGATCGAAGGCGCCTTGAACGACGACCGTCCGATCCGACCCGAGGCCGTGTTCACGGGTGAGCTTGGCGAGCGCCGAGCGGTTGGCCGGATCGGTCTCGGGTGATTGCATGAATACGCAATCCGCGGGCAGGGCCAGCACCTCTATGGCCTCGACGCGGGTGAACAGTGCGTCGGATTCGGCCCGCTGCACCGCGGCCACAGCCAGTTGGTGATCTGCATTATGTAAGACCACGACATCGGTGCGCCGGTAGACCTCGCGTGCCAGCAGATGCGCGCAAATCGCCGCCTCGGTCATGGCTCCCTCATAGGGCTGATAGCTCACCCGACGATAAGGCAAGGGCACGAAGTTCTTCTGGTACTTGAGATCCCCGACCTTGAGCACTTCGCCACCCATACCCGCCGTCCGTCGTTCAGACCAGCGTAAACC
>JALZJW010000046.1 GCA_030859565.1 Pseudomonadota bacterium | reverse complement strand
ACATGCGGGGATGGACCACGTTCCACACCCAAGGGATGGTAAAGATCGACGGCACGTTCTTCGTGTCGTCCGTCGAGGTGCTCGAGGCCACGGTGCGCAACGGCACCGAGACGGACGCTCTGTACGACTTCTCCATCGACCGCTCCGAGGGCCGCGGGCGCGGCTGGCTGTTCAAGTTCGACGCCGACGGCCGCTTGCTCGGCCAGGTGGAGCTCACCGACGGCGCCATCTACCACCCTGGCGGCATCGACTACGATGGCGAGCACATCTGGGTGCCCGTGGCCGAGTATCGGCCCAATAGCCGGAGCCAGGTGTATCGAGTCGATCCGGATTCGCTCGAGGCCGAGCCGGTGTTCGGAGAAGACGACCACATCGGCGGCATCGTGCACAACGTGCACGGCGGCACGATGCACGGTGTCAGCTGGGGCTCGCGCGTCTCTACACATGGAGGCTCAAGGGGCCGAAGCGCGGCGCTTTGCAGGTCGAGCAATCGCACTGGGTGCCGAACGGAGGCCTACATCGACTACCAGGACTGCCACTACCAAGGCGTCGAGTACATGCTCTGTGGCGGCGTGGGCGGCTACAGCACGCCGTTCGGTTCGATCGCGTTCGGCGGCCTCGATCTCGTCGACCTCCGCCGCGCGCGGCCTGCGCATCAGGTCCCGGTCAATGGATTCGTCGACGAGGGCAGTGGTCCCAACCCCGGGCTGGCGCTGTCGCACAATGCGTTCTGGGCCGAGCCGGTCGGCAATCGCTCGATGCGCGTCTACTTCATGACCGAGACTGACAACCAGGCCCAGCTCCTCGTCTACGAGGCGACGCCGTGGGTGAACCGCTGACGTCGTAGCGCGGTCAGGCGACCAAACCTACCATACGGACGTTACCCCACCGGACAACGTCGTAGCACTACGGCGCCGTCGCCTCCATTGATCAGTTTGCGACCTACACCCATCTCGTTTGGGCCCACTCTCCTCATGTTCACTAAAACGTAATGAGCGCGTCACAAAAGGCTGGTACGGTTGGCGTGTCCGTAATGCGCAGTTCCTTTAAGAGACAAAGGAGTGAGTTGATGAAACACAAACACCCGAATCTGGCCGTACGCAGCGCTTTCTTCACCCTCGCTACAACGGTGGCGGCTCCCGTGGCGATCGGGGCCGAGCCCGCGGTACAAGGACCCGAATCGGTATCCGACTGGTTCGATGCCGGCCAGGAGTACATAGAGAACGCAAAAAAGCTTTTCCCGATAAGGCACCGGGCCAAGAATGTGATCTTCTTTGTCGGTGATGGCATGGGAGTCTCTACCGTGACGGCTGCCCGCATCTTGGAAGGGCAGCAGATGGGTAAGCCCGGTGAGGAGCATAGCTTGTTCTTCGAGAAGTTGCCCTATGTCGCGCTGTCCAAGGTTTATTCTTGGGACCAGCAGACCCCCGATTCTGCACCGACGAGCACCGCCATGGTCACCGGCTACAAGGCGCGCGAGAGCATGCTCGCGGTCGACCACACCACGGCACGCTATGAGTGCGATCCGGGAGTGATCGCCTCGAAGTCGCTAGAGACGATCCTCGAGCAGGCTGCCCATGCCGGTAAACACACCGGCGTGGTCACGACCGCGCGGCTGACGCATGCGACCCCGGCCGCGAACTACGCGCACACGGCGGTGCGTGACTGGGAGAGTGACAGCGAGATCCGCTCGCATGAGGAAACGAACGGATTGCCCGCTGGTTCCTGCATGGTGAAAGATATCGCCCGCCAACTCATCGAGCTGCCGAACGCAGTCAAGGACAGCCTGAAGGTTGCCCTGGGCGGCGGTCGGTCCTATTTTCAACCGGACACCCTGGTCGATCCGGAAGACGGCGGCACCAACATGGGTCGCCGCAAGGATGGCCGCGACCTGACCGCCGAGTGGGTGAGCACGCGCGGCACCGGCGCCAAGTTTGTCTATGACCAGGCAGGCTTCGACGCGGCGGATCCAGCGGCGACCAGCTACTTGCTCGGGTTGTTCGAACGCTCGCATGTGGAATACGAGCATGACCGTGCGAGCGACACGGGGGGTGAGCCCTCGCTGTCCGAGATGACCGCGAAGGCGATCCAGATGCTTAAGAATAACAAGCGGGGCTTCTACCTGCACGTGGAGAGCGGGCGCATCGACCACGCACACCACGCTGGTAACCCTTATCGGGCCCTCACCGACACCATCGAGTTCGCGAAGGCAATCCAAAAAGCTTACGAGATGACCGATCCCGACAAGACGCTCATCATCGTGACCGCCGACCACAGTCATGTGTTCACGATCGCCGGCTACCCCCATCGCGGCAACCCGATCCTCGGTAAAGTAGCTGAGGTGCCGAACGTAGACGGCGATCCGACGGAACTCCAAAGCGATGCGCTCGGTCTGCCTTACACCACGCTGAGCTATGCCAACGGCCCCGGGTACACCGGTGCGTCCGATCTCCAGCCTGCCGGCCTCAAGACATTCCCGCACGATCCGGCGTCCTTCACCAACGGCGCATTGCGGCCCGACATGACCAGCGTCGACACCACGGTACCGGGCTTCATGCCGGAATCGACGGTACCGCTCTCTTCGGAAACGCATTCGGGTGAGGATGTGGCGATCTACGCCAGCGGTCCCAAAGCGCACCTCGTGCGCGGCGTCATGGAACAGAACTGGATCTATCACGTGATGAAGGAAGCCTTCCGCTTCTAAGCGGGCTCAACGTCATAAGTTGTGCTCATCGGGTGGCTACGCCAGTCAGCCGGGAAGGCAGGGACGCCTTCCCATGCTTTTGAATAGGCGCTATCGCTACCACGGGATTCACATGGATCGACTCAAAATAACGACTGGATGGCTCTTGATCGTGTTGTCCGCAACCCTGCAGGGGGTTCCGAGGGAGATAGAGGCGACCGGCACCCGCGAGAGCCATGATCATGACCCGGCCGCGGCGCCGGCGAGAGCGTTCCCGCCACTCGCCGCGCTATACGAGACGCAGGGGCTTGCCGAGGGAGATCAGACCACGGCACAGGGCCACGCGCCGTTGCGCTGGTATCTGTGGCGCGCTGACCAGCGGGTCGAAACCCGCACGGTGGGCGGCGTGTTCAGCGAAATCTGGTCGAGGGATAGCAAGGGACGTATCTCCAAGGAGCAGGTCTTCCCCGACGACCGAGCCGTGGTCGACTATTACCCCGGCGATCTCGCTGCCATGCACAATCAGCTGTCGTGGCGTCATCTGCAATCCCTTATCGATCCCCA
Source organism: Pseudomonadota bacterium (assembly GCA_030859565.1). Classification (NCBI taxonomy): domain Bacteria; kingdom Pseudomonadati; phylum Pseudomonadota; species Pseudomonadota bacterium. The sequence continues at coordinate 22,905 of JALZJW010000046.1, read as the reverse complement.
GGCACTCGGAACAGACCTCAAGGAAATAAGCTCGCGCAAGGCAAAAACTGGTTTGGTCAAGGTCTTTCGCGGCGCGCTCGAGGGCGTCTCGACGGAAGTGCACTGGTTAGTTTCGATCTCGCTTCCGTTATTAATCGAACGCCGTGATCAGAGCCGTCGGATCGTCACACGCTTGATCGGGACCTGGCCTGTCGACGCTGCGCCCGTACCGCGCAGCAAGACAGAAACGCTCGCCGGGTATCGCCGGGTCGACTTCGCCGATTTCGGCGACAAGGAGAAGGATCCGCTGGTGCGTAAGGCCACTCGGGTTGCCGGCCGGCAGCACCTACACTCGCACTAGACAGAGCATCCGCTAGAAATAACGCGTTAGGGATTGAGGATGCGCGAACTTGTAGTTTCGATACCAACGACAGAAGGGATACAGAACCGTAAGGACAATGCCCGCTGCACCATAGGCCCACGCGAGTCCACCCGCACCCCCGACCCCGAGTACGCCCGCTGATAACGCTAGGAGCGAGAAATGTAGAAAGTAGAAGAACAGCGGTGTCTGGCCAAAGACGACCAGGAGATTGTTGCGGCTCGGCTTGATGTAGCCTTCTAGAACCATTAGCGCCGCGCATATCAAGGCCATTAAACCAAGTTCCATCGTTATAAAGCTCAGGCTTGGCGGGTACTTGCTGACATGTAGCCATTGCACCCAGCCCTCATCGCCGCGTAACAGCCCCATGTTGCCATAACCATTGGCCGCGCGGACCACGATATATATCCAAACCAGCCCGACCCCCAGCAAGGCTAGTAACCTCACCGGGTAGTTTTGTGGACTTGCGCCCTTCTTCGACAGGTAACGCCCAAATACCCATCCGCTCAGCATGACCGCGAGCCAAGGCAGTACGGGATAGAGGATGACGAGATGCGGACTGTAGTACACCGCCATGAGGACGGCGAGCCCGACCGGTGGGTCGCGTTGGCCCGGCACCCAAAAAAAGTGGGTAGCAAGCAATTCTCCGCCAACAAACCACCCCAGCGCGAGCAGCAAGAGCCAAGCATCACCCACACGGCGTAGGGCGACCATCAGCACCATGCTCGCCCCGATGGCGAACATGACTTGCAACACCCATTTGCCCCCAATGAGGGGGGCGAACACGAGGTCGAAGGAAGCAACCACCGCGCCGCGGATCAATAGGTCCCGGTCGATATCTTGCGGCGGATCTGCGCGGGCCACGCGTTGATCGATCCTCAGGGCGAGTACCGTGCCTGCAAGGAAAACGAACGTCGGCGCACACAGATGCGTTAGCCACCGCGTTAGAAACTGCTCCGGCGGTAGGGGTACACCCGCTATATAGGTCGCTGCCGAATCCAGCGCCAGCCGTCCTGGATTATAGAAGATCGAGGCGTGATCCAAGGCCATGAGCACCATGACCAACCCTCGCAGCCAATCGAGCGCAATCAGACGATTCAACGGCTTTGCTTTCGAGGCGTTGTCAAACAGCGTCCAACACTGACCAGGTCTAGCGCTGGCACATGATACAGAAATACGCCGAGCGCTGACCGATCCGCTTATGCCTTACGCGCGCGCCGCAGTGGTGGCAGACAAGGCCGCCGCGATCGTAAACCTCGAGGTTTTGAGCAAAGTATCCGGGCCGCCCACGGCTGTCGACGAAGTCGCGCAAGGTCGTGCCGCCCGCGTCGATGGCGTCATCCAACACGCGGCGGATGCTGCTGGCGAGGCGCGCATAACGTAGCCGCGAGACGCTACGCGCCGGCCGGGCCGGATGAATACCAGCCGCGAACAGTGACTCGTTGGCGTAGATATTCCCCACGCCTACCACCGTTTTACTGTTCATAATAAAGGATTTAACCGCTTGCCGCCGCCCTTGCGCCCGTTGATGGAGATAATCACCGTGGACATCCCAGGGCTCCGGTCCCAATTTCGCCAGCAACGGATGGGTTAACGCCGGTTCACGGGTCCAGAGTACGGCGCCGAAGCGGCGCGGATCGCGCAGCCGCAAGCAAAGCGCGTCAATTAATACAAGATCGACGTGATCATGTTTCTCCGGTGGCGTATCGCTGGGGAGTATTCGCAAGCTGCCGGACATGCCTAGGTGAAGGATGACATGCCCATGCTCAAAACTGATGAGAAGATACTTGCCGCGCCGCCGCACCCCGGCCACCGATCGGCCGGGCAGCTCACGCCGCAACTCCGGCGCGACGGGCCAGCGCAAGCGCCCGTCGCGCACCAGCACGGCGGCCACGGTGTTGCCGAGAAGATACGGTGTGATCCCGCGCAACGTGGTTTCGACTTCCGGGAGCTCGGGCATGGATTCGGCGCGAGGATTTCGTGTGGATTCTACGCTAACGCGCTAGCCCGCGCGGCCGGCATGATAGCGTTAAGCAGACTCCCCGTCCTGCACCGCGGACTCGAGGATCCCTTGGCTAGGTATAAAGATTGCCTTGGTGTATTAGAATTACTACATCGCAACGTGTAACGAGGAACGGAGTCGAGTCCACGAACATCTTGATTGCCATCGCTACGATGGTCAAGGACTCCGCAACGCTCTGTAGGATAACGCTATGACGCAGATGGACAGTTTGACGGGTATCGCGATCGCGGACCGCTGCCGATTCGACGAGGTATTTCCGGTGGAATGGCAACGCGCCAAGCGTAGCGGAAGAGCCGTCTCCTTGGTTTTGGTCGATATTGACAGTTTTAAAAGCTTCAACGTCGAATACGGATCCGCGGCCGGCAATGAGTGCCTGCGTCGTGTGGCCGAGAAACTCTACACCGAGGGCAAACGTGCCGGTGATCTAGTCGCACGTTATGGGGAAACCGAGTTCGCGCTGATTCTTCCCGAGATCAACCAGATGGGCGGAATAAGCCTGGCGGAGTCGATCCGCGCCGCGATAGCGCACCTCGACATACCCCATGCCCATTCACCTGTCGCGCCTCACGTGACCGTAAGCCTCGGCGTCGCTACGCGTGTCCCCGAGATAGATTCGCACCCGGACGAATTGCTGAAGCTCGCGGAGCACGCGCTTTCTCAGGCAAAGCGGGAAGGCCGCGATCGCGTGGTGTTCGCCGATCATTTGGGTCAAGCGGCGGCTTAAGCGGATCCAGTCCTATTGGTCCGGGCTTGGCGGCGCACGCCGCGACGCCGCTATTGTCGGGGGGTTAGCGGCTTTTCGGGCGACGCGGGTGTACTCTTCGCCGCCGCGGGCGGCTTGGTAGCCTTTTGAGGTTCGAGCAGACGCTGACCCGTCTCGGCGGGCATTGCGTACTCCAACTCGAGATCGGAACGCGCCAAGATGAATTCAGGGTTTTTCGCAAGGATCTCAAACTGGACCGGTGTCCCCGCCCGAAACTCGATCCTTATCGTCCCTTGCGATGTTCTTTCCTGCTTTCGGCGCACGGCAAGAGCCTGAGCGTACCGCCATTCATCTACCAGCTTTTGCAGCGCAGCGGAGCTAATCCGCGGGTCGGGCGGCGATAATTTCCAGTGGCCCTTGGCGCCGCGTGAAAGCACGTATTTCGGCAAGGTCAATTTGACCGGTTCGGTCCCCTCTTGGAGGAGACGCGGAGTCGCGAGCTCCTCCGCCGAGACCGTTAAGGCCGGGTAGATCGTGTCGGCGGCGAGGTGAATCGTATCCTCGTGAAGCACGTAGCGCCGGCCGCTCAAGGGATTCGCGTCGCCGAAGGTAAAGAGCGAGTCGTCGACTTGCAAGCGTATCGCCGGTTCTGCGAGGCCGAAGCGCTTGAGATCATGATCCTTGGCCGGGAACGCGTCTTGACTCTCGTCTTCCAGAAAGTCGAGTAGAGCCTGGACCCGCGGTTCATCGGCGCGCACCGAGAAGGGTTGTTTTAACAACCAGTGCCCGCCTTCTTTGTGAAGTTCAACGTTTTCCCCGCCGGGACGGGCGATGCGGATGCTGTTCACGCTTTTCGGCGCGATGGAGCTGATCGTCGGCCGGGGCGCTTCCTCTTGCTTGCCCGGTTCCGAGATCACGACGAACACAAGCACTGAGAGTACCGCCAGCAGGATGGCATTGAGGCGCAGCCGCGCGCCTATGACACTCATCGCTATGCGCGCCGGCGCCGCAACCACACGTAGAACCCGATGCCCCCGAGCAAGGCCGGTATCAGGAACAGGAATCCGAAGCCGATGATCGCGGTTTCGGTATCGGTGAGGTCGAGCTTGGTATCCACGCTGCGGTGGGCGGGTACATCGACGAGAATATCATCCGTGGCGAGCCAGTTGATGATTCTGAGGCCGAGGTCGAGGTTGCCGCTGTTCCCGAGATAACTGTTGGATAGAAAATCGCCGTCACCGACCACGATTACGCGCTGCTCACCGGCTTTATCGGCGTTTTTATCCGCTGCCGTGCGTGGTGTTCCCGCGCTCTTGTCCCGCGCCGGCCGCTCACGAGTCAGGCGCACGCCGATATCGAGCGGCCCTTGCAGATCCTTGCCTTGATCGTAAGCAATCTCGCCTTCGAGCTTGCCTGTCTCGGCCCAGGTTTGCGATCCCACGCTCAAGATGGGCGCGCCCCGCCAGCCCTTCTTGGGATTTAGCTTGATGGCGCGGGCGTAGGGAAATACCGTGATAAACCGGGACCCCGCGACGGGGATCTCGGGGCCGTAGTTCGTCACCGGCGCCATGGCGGGATGATCGATGCCGAAAAGCGCTGTGGCGGGGTCCACGATCGTACCGCGTTCCAGAACCAGGCCAAGCGCCTCGGCAAGGCGTTCGAGGCCCTGGAGCGAGCCGGGCTCGGCCAGCCAGAGCAGATTACCGCCCCTGTCGAGGTAACGCAGGACGAGATCGACCTCGCCGGGCAGGAACCGGACCTGCGGGCTGGCGATCACCAGCACGGAGGTGTTGTCGGGGATAACCGCCTTTGCGCCGAGGTTGATCCCTTGCACCTTAAGCCCCCGGCCAGTCAAACGTTGCGCCCATTGCGATAGATCGTGGTTGGCATCGCCTTGGGGATCGCGCTCGCCGTGTCCTTCGAGGAACACGATCCAGCGTTCCCCGGTGCGCAGCAGCCGCTGCAACGCGTTGCTCAACTGTTCTTCGCTATGTTCCTGAACCTGTTCGCCACGGCCGCCATAGCGGACCACGAGCTCTCCGTCCACGCGGATGCCGAGCTCGCGCAGCTCATCAGGGGCGGTATCGGGGTTCACAAAGCGCAGCGTAATATTCGGCTGAACGCGGCGGTAACGGTCCACGAGGCCCTGGATCAGATCGCGGAGCGCGGGATCGGGGCGGGCATAGGCTGTTATTTCCACCGGTTTATCCAATCGTTTCAGCAGAGCCGCGCTGGCTTCCGACAGGGTATGGCGGCCGGTGCTAGTCCAATCGGCCGTGATGCCATAGCGGGTGCTGAGCCACGCGAGCATGCCGGCTATCCCGATGAGGAACGCGGCGAAAAGCGTACTGTTGATGCGGAGATGACGGCGGGTCTTGGCGGAGATCAGCATCCTTAGACGTCCCGCACCCTAGTGTTGCAGCCGGTCCGCGTCCAGCCGCCACACGGTGAGAATCAGGAACACGGCGATCAAGAGTAGAAAATAAAACACGTCCACCGAATTGAACACCCCCTTGAGCAAGGATTGAAAGTGACGCACCATGGATAAGTAGGCAAAAAGGCCCGTGCCTTCCTCGGATCCGGCGGGCCACTCGATGATCCAAAGGAGCAAGAGCGCGCCGAAGCTCGCAATCCCCGCGACGGTGGGATGGTCCGTCACGGAGGACAGGAACAGTCCCACGGCGACAAACGCCGCCAAGAGCAAACCGAGGCCTAAAAGTCCCGCAGCGAACTGTCCGAGGTCGAGGCCGCCGCCCAGGAGCAGCGACAGCGGCATGGCGGCGATCATCAAGAGCGTCACCAGGAAAAAGGCCATGAGTCCGAGGAATTTCCCTAGCACGATCTCAAGCATGGAGACCGGGGCGGCGTAGAGGAGTTGCAAGGTCCCGTTACGCCGTTCCTCGGCGATCATGCGCATGGTGAGCATGGGCGCGACCAGGAGGAGCACGATGCCGGCGCTGCCGAAGAGAGGGGCGACGACAATATCGGTCAGTCCGGGAGAGCGTTCCAGGCCCAAAAGACGCGGCTGAAATTCCACGAAGAGCTGGATGCGCGTTAGAAAAACGTAGGCTAGGAGCACCTGGACCACGGCAAGGATCGCCCATGCCAAAGGCGATCCGAAAAGTGCGCGGAACTCGCGATCGGCGATGACGGCGATCATGGGAACGCCTCCTCCAGCGGCTGCTCCCCTCCTGCCAGTCTCTCACCGGCGGTCAGTTGCACGAAGGTCTCTTCCAGCGAACGGGTTTCGGGAACAAGCTCGAATAAGCCCCAGCGCCGCTGCACCGCCAGATCGACCACGCCATCCGCGGGATTGCGATCCGGCGGATGTCGCAGGACAAAGCGGTTGGAGTCCAATCGCTCAACTTGGTCGACGCCCGCGATGGCTTGCAGCTGCGCTACATCGGGCGGTTGCCGCAGGGCAATGCGAAGCCCGGTCACCGGCTGTCGACGCGTCAGGCGCTCCACGGAATCGTCCAGCACCAGGCGGCCTTGGTGAATGATCAGCACCCGGTCGCAGACGGCTTGCACCTCGGGAAGAATATGGGTCGAGAGGATGACGCTGTGATCGCCGCGTAACTCGCCGATGAGATCCCGGATCTCTCGGATTTGGATGGGGTCGAGCCCGACCGTCGGTTCATCGAGAATCACCACCGCGGGCGCGTGCAAAATCGCCTGCGCGATTCCGACGCGTTGCTGGTAGCCCTTCGACAGGTTGCCGATGAGCCGCCGTCCGGCGTCCCCTAAGCCGCAGCGCGACTTGATTTTGGCGAGCACGGCGCCGCATTGATGGCGGTGGATCCTATGCAGCCGCGCGCAATAAAAAAGGTATTCATCGACTCTCATGTCCCGGTACAAGGGGGGATGCTCGGGAAGATAGCCGAGATTGGCTTTGGCCGCCTTGGGTGATTCGAGGATGTCGATACCGCCGACCGTGATGGCGCCGGCGCTTGGGGCCAGGGTCCCACTGATCATCTGCATGGTACTGGTTTTACCCGCGCCATTGGGACCGAGTAAACCCAATACCTCGCCGCGGCGGACCGAAAAGCTCACGTCATTGACGGCGCAGACCTCGCCGTAGTAGCGGTAAAGGTGTTGCACGTCGATGAGGATATCCGCGCTCATGGCCGCGTTATTATTCTCATCTCACGCGGTTTTGCAATCGTTTTGACCGCGAGGGCGTACCTTTCGATTTAGTCAACCCGCTGGCTTACAATACCCATCGATAAAATCTATTCCCCGCGGTCTTGCCGCGGGGACCTTAGCGATGGGATTCCCAAAGGGGAGAGGCGCAGCTCTCCCCTTTGGTCGCCCCACGGGGTTGCATACCCCGTGGTGGCGAAATCTAAATTGACTTTCGGGGACGGACTATGAGTGAAGCCGTAAGAGATTTCTACGAGAGCATTGCGCGAAACCGCGATGTCGCAAGCTCGGTTCGTGCGCTTAGCGGCGTCCGCCCGGGGGTGCTCGATGCCGCAAGCTTCCGGATCTTAGAGGTGGATCGGATCTTCGATGCCATCAACGGCTGCCATACCCGCGCCGGGCAGTCCACTCTGTATCATTCTCTAGCCTACCCTTCGGTCTCAACGGAGGCGATCCGTTCCAAACACGAGGCGTTGCGCGAGCTCGAATCGAACGCCGCGCTACGCGGGCGGCTGCAGCAGTTTGTCAGAGCCGCCGCGATCCGCGAGCAGGCTTTTTATGAGTTACTCTTCGGTAGCTTCATGGGGTTTCTGGGGGCCACACCCAACAAGATGGAGTACGAAGGTTACGGCTATGCGGCCTACAAGCACGGCACGCGCTTTATGCTTGAGCTCGCCGCCGACGCGCGGCATCTGCCGACGCCCGAAAGCCCCTACCTTGCGGCACGGGTAGAAGCGATCCGCGGATACGAGGCGACCGCTGCACATGCGTTGATGTGCGGTCCGGTGTACCTCACCGAGCGTGGGCTGAAGCTCGGCCGCGAGAAAAGCCGCTATTCACCGGCGATCCGCTTTCGGCCATCGCTGTTTAAACCGCTGCTGCTGGGGGCGGCTGCCATTGGGTATTTTATGCTGACCAGCCCCTGGCTGGCCGCTTACATCGCGACGCCGGCCAATCCGGTGCTCATGGTTGTGCTGCTGCCCTTGCTCGCGTTTTACGTGCCGGCCGTGGGTGGCTTCGATCGCGATAGCTTCATTTATCCGCTGCGAGATCGCTACCGCGAGGCCGAGGAGACGCGAAACACCCTGGGCGCCTTGGGCGCGATCGACGAGTTGCTCGCCTTCCATCAATATTTCAGCGGCTTCGGGAGCACCATGGTATTGCCGCGGATCCTCGATGCGGGCCGCCATAGCTTGGCCCTTGAGCAGGTAAGAAATCCGGTCTTGGCCAAAAGCAATCCGGCCTACGTCGCCAACGATATCGACCTCGGCGCGGCGCGTTTGGGTTTCGTCACGGGCCCGAACAGCGGCGGCAAGACGGCCTTTTGCAAGACCCTCGCCCAGGTGCAGATCTTGGCGCAGATCGGGTGTTATGTGCCGGCGGCGGACGCCGAGATGGCGGTCGCCGATCGCATCTATTATCAAACTCCGGAAACGGGCTCGCTCGCCGATCTCGAGGGCCGCTTCGGGACGGAATTACAGCGCACCAAGGAGATCTTCCTCGCCACCACGCCGCGCTCGTTCGTGATCCTCGATGAGATGGCCGAGGGGACGACCTACGAGGAAAAGCTCACGATCTCGCATGCGATCTTGAACGGCTTCCGGCGCATCGGGAATACGACGATCCTTATCACCCATAACCACGAGTTGGTCGAGCGTTTTCGCAAGGATCGGATCGGACTGTACCGGCAGGTCGATTTTAGCCACGAAGCTCCCACCTACCGCCTCATCGATGGGATCTCCAAAGTCAGCCATGCGGACAGAGTGGCGCGCAAGCTTGGCTTCGCACGGGAAGATATCGAGCAGTACCTTACGGCGCGCGGGTTTTAAGTACGCCCGCGCCTCCGCGCCAATCGCTTCGGTTAACCGCATGGAGATAAAGAGCGGTAGTTGCTATGCCTTATTCGCCTTCGATGTGGCGGTCGCCATCGATCTCGATCGTACCCAGCGCATCGTCGCCACGGAGCGCGCGGCGCTCCGGCACAAGCGCAGGGCGCCGCGGTATTTTGATTATCAACCGGCACCGCTGCGGGTCTCCGAGGAGACGGCGCCGCTTATCCTCGGAGCCATCGAGACGCGTTCCAATGTGGATCTGGTCTTGTACGATTTCGGCGCCGTTTCGGTTGCCTACAGCATCCCGCTCATCGGGCCCTTCGACTTCTTGCTCGATCTCAGCGAAACCCTTTATGACAACGCCGAGCTATTGGCCGACGCGCGGCGCCGGGTCGAGCGGCTGCTCCAGGTCATTGGCGCGGCGGTCGATCGCCAGAGCATTGCAGAATTTGTGGAAGATTATGTGATTTTCGAAATCGAGTCCTTCGGCGAGCCCGTCGACGTAGAAAGTTTTTATTTATCTCGCGCCCAGCAACTCGCTCAGATCCTGCGCGCCGAACGAGGTGAGTTATCCGAAGAAGAGGTCAGCGACGCGATTTCCCATCGCATCTCCTTCGGCCCAGGCGACCTGGCGATCATCGATTGGCACGCCTCCATAATTTTCGATGCCAATGGGGATGACGTCCGGGCGGTGCTGGAATTTGCCAACGTCGAGCTGGTGGAGATGCGCTATCTGGACGCGCGCCTCGATCAGGCTTTGGGTCGTGCTTATGACAGCCTCGCCCGGTCCTACAAACGCTATATCAAGGTCTTGAGGCCCAGCACCGATCTCGAGCACATCGGGCAACTGCAGGTGGACGGGGCGATCTTATTCGAAGGCGTAAATAACGCGTTGAAGCTTTTAGGCGACCAATATCTCGCGCGCGTTTACCGCCTGGTGTCCCAACGCTTCCATCTGGCCGAATGGGATTCGAGTATTCTGCGCAAGCTGGATACGCTCGAGAGCATTTACGAGAAGATGGCCGATCGCCTGGCGGCGGTCCGGATGGAAGTCCTCGAGTGGATCATCATCCTGCTGATTTTCATAGGGATCGTGTTGCCGCTTGGATCATGCACTTAGCCTGCGCTTTGCGAGGCGCGGCGCGGGTGCTAAGGAAGCTCTGCAAAAGTGTCGCGAGCAAGCCCAGATGCGCGAAGCCGCGGAGCGAGTCGCGAGACATATCAGGTAGATAGGCGAGCGACGAGCGAGCACGCGCCAAAGCAGATGGGCTGCGCAGTAACTTTTGCAGAGCTTCCCTAAAAGTCGATGACTTTGGGGCGAACCAAGCGCTCATAGTCCGCGTACGAAAGCCTAATCAGCTCGGTATGGGAGCCGGCGCTAAAGGCGATGTACCGATCCTCGGTGAGCCGCCGCGACACATAGACGTCCATGGCGTAGAGATTTCCGAACGGCGGCATGGCGCCGAACTCACAGCCCGGAAATTTATCTTGGAAGTCCTTCTCGTTCGCGAGCTCCACGCTGGAGGCCCCCGCGCCTTGCCGCAGGCGGTCAAAGTCGATCTGGTACGACGCCGGCAGAACCGCCATGGCCAAACGGTTGTCGGTTCTCACCATGACGGCTTTGGCTAACTCGTTTCCGGGAATATGCGCCGATTGGGCGATCTCTTGGGCCGTAAACGCGCGCGAATGAGCGATGGTGACGTATTTCACCTGATTTTGATCTAGGAAATCTTTTAGCTTTGCCACGGGCATGGTCGTCTCCTTGATAGGCCGTCCGGTCTTGGGTTAAACGCCACGCGTGCTGATGAGCTGGTGGCGGGCGGCCATGGACGGGCGCCTAATCATTTCATGCTAATAGCGCGGCGCCGGTTGCGGAGTGGCCGGCATAGATTCCGCAACGAAAATTTCCACCCGCCGGTTCGTGGCGCGTCCGGCCGGGGTGGTGTTATCTTCCAGCGGTTCATGCGAGCCACGCCCGTCGATCGCGATCCGGTTCATCGTCACGCCACGTGCGGTAATATAATCGCGGGCGCTGGCGGCGCGTTGCACCGAAAGTGCGTCATTGATCGCATTGGTACCGGTACTATCCGTGTGGCCGATGATGCGGACCGTCGTGGCCGGGTTCGCTTCCAGCGTTTGGGCGAATCTATCGAGCACCGGCCGTAACGCCGACCGGATGTCTGCTTTGTTCACATCAAAAGAGATGTCACTCGGGATCTCGATCTTGAGTTCGTTATTAGCTGTCTGGGTCACCTCCACGCCCGTGCCTTGAGTGGCTGCCTCCATGGCTAGCCTCTGTTCCTCCATGCGTTTGGACCAGAGATAACCGCCGCCGGCGCCGGCCGCGGCGCCGGCCCCGGCCCCGATCGCCGCACCCTTACCGCCGCCTGCCAGTGCTCCAATCGCTGCACCGGCGGCCGCACCGATCCCGGCTCCGGTTGCTGTCCCTCGCTGAGTCTCTGTCATACCGGCACAACCGGCGAGCGCGAGCGCCCCTATTATTGCACCGGCGATAATTCGATTTTGCATGTGTTCTCCCCCGGGCATGGCCGCCTCCTGGTTAATGCTGTAAATCTCGTAAAACTACCAAAAGTTTAATACGAAATCTAGATAAAGCATTGATGCGGATCAAATAAACCGTGCCGGGATCCGAAATTGTGGCGCGAGTGCGAGCCTTGTGCGAGGATAGCATTCCCGGAATGCGCCCCCGATGACAAGAATGCTAACGCCCTGATCCTGACGCATTATCCTTGATGTAGACACCGACCCATGCCGGATTTCGTAATAGGCCGCCAGCAGATCTTCGATCGTGATTTACGGGTGTTCGGCTATGAGCTCCTGGTTCGCGATGTCACCGTCGATCCGGCCGACACCATGGTGGGCGCCCTCGTCAGCAACCAGGTGGTCGTCGATGCATTGCTTGAGCAGGGGCTCGATCGGTTGGTTGGGCCGCATCGTGCCTTTATCAACTTTGCGCGCCGCAACTTGATCGATGGCGTGCCGTTGTTGTTACCCAAGGACCGGGTCGTCGTGGAGGTCCTGGAAACCGTCCGTATCGACACACCGGTGGTGATGGCCGTCCAGAATCTGGCGCGCCAAGGCTACCACATCGCCCTGGACGATTTCGTCTTTGCGGAGATGTGGCGGCCGCTCATCGAGGTGGCGGACATCATCAAGATCGATATTCTACAGCAATCCCCTCAGGAGATCGCGGATCTGGTCAAGCTGCTCCGGCCCTATCGGGCCAAATTGCTTGCCGAAAAGGTCGAGTCGGATGAACAGTACACCTTATACCGTGATCTCGGCTGCGAGTACTTTCAAGGGTTTCACTTTGATCGGCCCAAGATCATGCGGGGCCGCCGCCTGGAAACCCATCATCGGGCCATCGTCCAGGTGCTCGCCGCGCTCAAAGCGCCGGCCCTCGATATCGACGCGCTTTCCCAAGCCGTGTCTTTGGACGTGGCCCTGAGCTATAAGCTGTTACGCTACGCGAACGCGGCGTCGCATGACACGCGCCGCGACATCGACTCGATCCGGCAGGCGCTTACCCGCCTCGGTGCCGCGGACATCCGCCGTTGGACCGACCTGCTTTCCTTGACTACGGCGCCCTATTCACCCGACGAATTGACCTTCATCGCGTTAATTCGCGCCAAGATGTGCGAGCTTCTGGCGCTGCAATGCGGCAAACCCTCGGAACAGTATTTCCTGGTGGGCTTGCTGTCCCTGTTAGATGAGATGTTGGATGCCCCGCTTGAGCAAATCGCGCATGATTTACCGCTTTCCGAGGAAATTACGAATGCCCTCGTCTACAGGACAGGCGATGCCGGGCAGGCGCTCGATTGCGCCGTTAATTACGAGAGCTGGAACCTGGATCAAGTGGCCTACCAGAACCTCAAGGTCTACCAAATCGGGCAGATCTATCTCGAAAGCGTTGCCTGGGCCAATGCGCTGAACCAGCCAGCGTAAACGCGATCGCGCGTGAGTTTTCAGGTCGGCCCTTACAACCGCGCCAGGTATGTGTTCCCGCCGAGGCGCGTCATCTGCCTTAAGATCCACGCTTGGCGCGCCTGAACATGCGGCGAGGGGCGCGGGGCGGCGCGGTAGCGCTCGGGATTCGGCAACACCGCCGCAAGGAGCGCGGCCTCACGCGCGGACAGCTTAGCAGGTGGTTTGCCGAAGTACGTCTCGCTCGCGGCCCGGATCCCGAAGACACCGTCCCCGAACTGAACCACGTTGAGATACACTTCCAGGATCCGGCGCTTGGGTAAGAGTGCTTCGATTAATATCGTGAGATAGGCCTCGAGGCCTTTGCGCAGATAACTTCTCCCGGGCCAGAGAAACAGATTCTTCGCGAGTTGCTGGGAGATGGTGCTCGCCCCGCGCAAGCGGCCACTGTCCCGGTTACCGCGCCAGACCTGGGCGATGGCATCGAGATCGAAACCGAAGTGCCGAGGAAACTTCTGATCCTCGGAAGCCACCACGGCGAGCTTTGCATGCGGAGAAATCTTCTCCCAATCGGCCCAGCGGTAGCGAAAAGCATGATCCTCACGCCCTTCAAGGAGGGCCAGCGTGAGATCGCGCAGCATGAAGCTCGTCACCCACGGATCGAACCAGCGCAAGCACAGCACGAGGAGCGCCGGGATTAGGCACAGGGCGAGCAGGGCGCGCCGCAGGACACGCATCGGCGTTCGCCATCCAGCATACTTTCGCCGCGCCATCTCGCGTTTGCGGCTAGCGTCCGGATCGGTATGGATGGCCCAAGGAATATCTATGGGGCCGGTCTTGTGGAGACGTAGTCGGAGCGCGCGCATGTAGCACCATCAGGTCTTTATCCCGGTCCCCTGATTGAACAAACGCAAGCTCAGCAACCAGAGCGCCGCGATGAAAAGGAGGATCACTCCATAAGCGGCGGGCAAGGGAATGTCGGACACGCCCAGCACCCCATAGCGGAAGGCGTTGACCATATAGAGAATCGGATTCCCGAAGGAGACTATCTGCCACGTTTCGGGCAGGAGCTTGATGGAATAGAAGACCCCGCCGAGATAGGTGAGCGGCGTGAGCACGAAGGTGGGTATAATCGAGGTGTCGTCGAAGTTACGCGCGAACAGCCCGTTAATGAGCCCGCCCAACGAAAACAGCATGGCGGTGAGCAGGATCGTGGAGGCCATCACGGTGAGGGAATGAACTTGGAGATCGGTAAAGAAGAGTGCGACGGCCGTGACTACGACACCGACGCATAATCCGCGCGCGACGCCACCGGTGATGAATCCGGCTATGATGATCCAGTTCGGGATGGGTGCGACCAGCATCTCCTCGATATGCTTTTGAAACTTGGAGCCGAAGAACGACGATACGACGTTGGCGTAGGAATTCGTAATGACCGCCATCATGATGATTCCGGGCGCGATGTATTGCACATAGCGAAAGCCTTCCATCTCGCCGATGCGCGGACCGATGAGGTTCCCGAAAATAAGAAAATACAGGGTCATGGTGATGGCCGCGGGCAGTATCGTTTGCACCCAAATCCGCAGAAACCGCGCCACCTCTTTGATGACGATGGTCTGATAGGCGATGGCATAGCGCCGCGCCGTGCCGCTAAGCATGGGCATTATTACCTGACTTGTCGAGTAAGCGTATGAAGAGCTCTTCGAGCCGGTTGGCCTTGTTGCGCATGCTGACAACCTCGACCCCCTGTTCGGAGAGTCCGCGAAACAGCTCATTGATACCCAAGGCCTTGCTGACATCGACCTCGAGCGTGGTCTCATCGACCGAGCGCAAATGGTAGCCATCGACGAGGGGAGGCTCGGTGAGATGCTGGCGAATGTCCAGGATGAAGGTCTCCATGTCGAGCTGCGCCACCAGGCACTTCATCGACGTATTTTCTATGATTTCCCCCTGGTCGATGATGGCGATTCTGCGGCACAGGCGCTCGGCTTCCTCCAGATAGTGAGTGGTCAAGATAATCGTCGTGCCGTCAAGATTGGTTGCGCGCAGAAATTCCCACATCGAACGCCGCAGCTCTATGTCCACGCCCGCCGTCGGTTCATCGAGGATAAGCAGCTTGGGTTCGTGCACCAGCGCCCGGGCGATCATCAGCCGCCGCTTCATGCCCCCCGACAGGGTACGCGAGCGCTCATTGCGTTTCTCCCACAGCCCGAGCGCCTTCAAGTACTTTGCGGCGCGTTGTTTAGCCAGGGTGCGTTCCAGGCCATAGTAGCCGGCTTGGTTGACGACGATATCGATGACCGGTTCGAACTGGGAGAAATTGATCTCTTGGGGCACGAGTCCGATGTGCGTCTTGGCCGCCTCGATCTCATGCTCGATGTCGTGCCCGTAGATGCTCACCGATCCGCCGGACTTGGTGACCAGGCCGGTGATGATTCCGATGGTCGTCGACTTGCCCGCGCCGTTCGGGCCAAGCAAGGCAAAAAAATCACCGCTTTCTACCTCAAGATTGATCCCTTTTAAGGCTTGAAAACCGTTTTTGTAGGTCTTATGGAGGTTCTTGATCGACAGGGCTGGCATGGCGCTGCGTCGGACCGGAATGCTCCTATGGCGAGGCGCGGGGCCGGTCAGCGGCCGAATAAGCGTGCCAGCACGGTTTGCAGCCAACCGCGTTTCGGTGCCGGCGGGCCGGGCGGTGCGGGTGCGGGCAGGATCGCTCGCACGGCTTGAACGGCGGTGCGCTCCGCCTCGCGCTGGATGGCCTCGATCGACAGCTCGAAGCTGCGCTCGGCGCCCTTCATCACGCGGATTAATACCAGTTTGTTTTTCTCCTTGCAGGCCTCGAACACGGTCTTCATCTCCTTGCGGATGAGACGGCTGATCGTGGAGTTACCGAGCCTGCCGCCGCTTTTCTTATAGCTATAATAGATTTGTTCCTTGCCGTAGTAGGAATAAAACGAAACCACCTCGATCATCAGGTTTCTGGCCGCGAGCAACAGCAGCCCGTCGATCTTGCTCGTGAGGTAGGGGTTACCCACGCCCTTAAAAATGTTATTGATGCATTCGATGAGATCGGTCGCCGGCACAAACATGATCTCGCTTTCCACCAGAAAGATGCCGTTGATCCCCTTCTCGACCGTGCGGATCTTCTCACAGATCGCGTTTAACATCCGCACCGCGCGCTCGATCTCTTGCATTAGATGATGGCCCAGAATGGCGGATACTTTGCGCGCGCGCGCGCGGGAGCGGGTCATGATCTCGTGCAGCTCGCCGATCTCCGCGTGGTCAAAATCCTGCGCGGCGTGTTTATGGAGATAATCGTGAGCATGCGCGAGCGCGTCGCTCATGCGCGCGAAGTAGCTCTCCAAGGTCCGAACCGTGGCGGGGGTCAGGGTCGCATCCGCGCCGTTCTTGTCGTATTGGTCATAAAATTTGTAGCCCGGCGAGTAGGAGTCGATGAGATCGCTGAGCGTCGCATAACCGCCGACGGCTTCGGCGAAAAGGAAGCGTTTTCGAAGGTCTTGGTGTGCCGGTATGAAACGGTCCGGCGCCGGCGCCTCGGCGCTCGCCGGATCTTCGGCCGGCATCTGGTGTTGATCCAAAAGCCGCAAGGTTTTCTCGAATAGGTCTTGAGTCCCATCCATGATCGGCCGGACTCGGACCTCCTCGCCGTGATTGACGCGGGCGATCGCGGTCAGGCTGAGGGTCTTGAATGCGGCGCTCACCGCGATGGGGGCGGGCCGCGCGTTATCGTCAAGCGGGCTCTCGGGCATTGGGTTCTCCGTCATTCACGAGTGTTGATGGGTCGCGAGCGTGCCGCCGCTCAACGGCGCACGGTCCCTCGTGTTGTGTTATCTTTTAGGGAAGCTCTGCAAGAGTTGCTGCGCAGCCCATCTGCTTTGTCGCGTGCTCGCTCGTCGCTCGCCTATCTACCTGATATGTCTCGCGACTCGCTCCGCGGCTTCGCGCATCTGGGCTTGCTCGCGACACTCTTGCAGAGCTTCCTTAGTTCGCGTTTTCCAGCGCGCGTAATATGAGCGTCTTACCACACGGGTCCTCGGTTTCATGAGTGTCTCTATCCTTACCCCCGCCTTCGTCTACGACAAAGCGGCGCTGCGCCGGGCGTTGTCTTGGCTCGCGCTCCTCCGCGAGGAGAAAGGCTTCAAGCTCTTATTCTCCATCAAAGCCTTACCGTTCGTCGATATTCTCGAGTGCCTGCGGCCGCTGCTCGACGGATTCTCCGTGAGCTCCTTGTTCGAGGCCAGGTTAGCGCGCGAGGTGCTCGGCGATAAGGGCGTGATTCACATCACGACCCCAGGGTTGAGAGCGGACGAGTTTTCGGAGATCACCCGGCGCTGCGACTATTTAAGTTTTAATTCCCTCGCCCAATGGCAGCGCTGCCGCAAGCGCGGGCGGCCCGCGGGCGGGCGCTGCGGATTGCGCATCAATCCCGGTGTCTCGCATCTCGGCGATCCGCGCTATGACCCCTGCCGGCCGCATTCCAAACTCGGCGCCGCGCTGGGCGCCGTCAGGAGCGCTTTGGACGCGGGCGGTGGCGATCTTGCCGGGCTCAGCGGTGTCCACTTCCACACCATGCACGCGGCGCGTGATCTCAGCCCGCTCGCCGCCACGCTCGCAAGGGTCGAGGAAGTGCTAGGCGCATGGCTCGCGAGGCTCGAGTGGATCAATCTCGGCGGCGGTTATTATGTCGACCGGCCGCAAGCGGTCGAGGAATTGGCGCGCATCGTGGGAGGTTTGCAACGGCGCTATGGGTTGGAAGTGTTGTTTGAGCCCGGTAAGGCGGTGGTCGGGGAAGCGGCCTGTCTCATCGCCAGCGTGGTCGATGTGTTCGCGAGCGAAGGCCGCCAAGTAGCTGTCTTGGACACCACGGTCGCGCATCTGCCGGAAGTGTTCGAATACCAGACGAGCCCGGCCTTGCGGGAAGCGGTACGCGGCGGGCGGTATCGGTACCTCATCGCCGGCTCGAGCTGCCTCGCGGGCGACCTCTTCGGGGACTACGAATTCAGCGAGCCGCTCGGGGTGGGCGATCGGCTGACGTTCGACGGGATCGGCGCCTATAGCCTGGTCAAGGCTTCGCGCTTCAACGGGATCAATCTCCCAGCGATCTATGCCAAGGAAAGCACGGGCAGGATCGTACTCAAGAAGCGCTACAATTACCTTGACTATCGGGACCAGTGGGTGAACAGCGTGGATGCTAGCGAGCGCGAAGAGGCCGAGCCGTGGCATGGCGAGGCGCGCGTGCGATGACGGCGGCGGGTGCGGCGCGGCGCTTGCTGGTGATGCGGCATGCGAAATCCGATTGGGACCGCGGTCCCGGATCGGACTTTGACCGCCCCTTAGCGAAGCGCGGGGAGCGCGACGCACCGCGCATGGGGCGCTGGCTGCGCGAGCAAGCGTTGATCCCTGACCGGGTCGTGAGCTCACCAGCCCTACGCGCGCGCCAGACCTGCCTCCTGGTCTGCGAGGCGCTCGCTATCAAGAAGGGGCAGATTCATTGGGATCCCAAGATCTACGCCGCAGAGGTCGCGACCTTACTGAACGTCCTTGCGCGTTGTCCGGAGAAAATTCAACGGCTATTGCTGGTGGGCCACAACCCGGGCTTGGAAGATCTGGTTGCTTATCTCACCGCAGGCACGGGCGCGTTGCCGGCGCGGGGAAAGCTCATGCCGACAGGCGCCGTCGTCGGCATCCGCTTACCCGCATCGTGGGCCGGTTTACAGCCGGGGTGCGGCCAGATCGAGACGCATAGGGTCCCGAAGGCGTTACCCGCGGAATAGGTGAAACGCATCCTGCCCAAATGCGAACGAACCCCTGCATGCAGGAGCGAGCGCTTCGCGGGCAACATTGAGCCTCACAATTGGCCTCTGATCTAGCGGCACTACAATCATATGATACGATTTATTGATAGTTCTTTTCCCCTTCCGTGAATATACCTCGCTCCCACTTTTCAGGAGTCATCCACATGGGCCGAATCGTTGTCGAAACGACGCTGGAAAATGCCCTCGATCCGAGCCACAAAATCCGTTGCGATGCATTGGTCGATACCGGAGCTGCCTATCTGACGTTGCCTAACGCCTGGCGTGACCGCTTGGGTACGCTGACTGAGCTTGATACCGTCGACATAGAGACCGCTGACCAAAACGTCATTCGCGGCATGATCTGTGGGCCGGTTCTGCTACGGATGGAGCGTTTTCGCCCGGTACTAACGGAGGTGTTATTTATCGACATGCACCCTCAAGACGGCGCTTACGAGCCACTGATCGGTTACATCCCTTTGGAGCAGGCACAAGCGGCTGTTGATATGGTGGGACACCGGCTCATAAAAGTCAGTCGCGTGGATTTGAAGCGAGCTTAGGGTGGAGCCGTTTGCGGGTTCAACTAATGCACATTGCGGGTTACTCAGAGGTACCATAAAGCGCGGCTCTCCTATGCGCAAGACTCGCGACCAGGCAGGCCCATCCGCCGACTCGCCTGGGTCCGCCGCTGGCGCTGCGCCGGCTGGCGGCTCTATGCGCCTTTGCTCATCACCGTGGTCCAGGGACTTGCGGTCACTGGTTTGGCGTTTTTTCTGGTGCGGGAGTTGACGCTTGAGCAGTTTGTTGGGCAACGGAATGCATTATGATGTAAGGCCGAGGTATTTCTTGATGTGCTTGGCAAGGGCCATTATCAATCTCACCGTGACGAGGAACCCAGTTGTAGGATTGATGTAAATATCATGCCGAGTACCGTGCCTGTGAAGTCGGCAACTTTGCTGCTTCAGCTGCCGGATAAGCTCCGTGCGCTTCACAAAGCAAGTTCTTTAGTTTTATAGTGATCCGGTACATCGTCGAGCACCATTGCGAGGTACGCATCTTTGAGGTTTTCTTCAAGCTCTTCGAGTGTTTCGCCTTGCGTCATAATTTCTGGATGTTCCAGTAACTTCCCGAGAAAGAAGTGATCCCCACGCCAGTACACCATCGTAAGTCGCGCTTGCATATTGGGTTCGGTGATTCGTATCTATCCGACCGATAGTCTACTCTTCGTGCTAATCGTTGCCCAATCAGGATAGGGGGAGGCCTCGCGGCCCCGCCCTAAACCACCGGGCATACGGATCACGTACACGGCGGTTCGATGATACATGGTCCTACCTCGCTTGCTTATTTGTAGGGTGGGTTAGCCGCGCTGTTTACGGCGTAACCCGCCAACCCGTCGGCCGCAGGCCGACACCTTGGAAGTACGGCTTGAAAAAGGACGCCCGCTGCGCGGGCGACTCGGTGGGTTGCGGCATAAACAGCATGCCGAACCCACCCTACATTTCTTGAATTGCTGTCGCGGTTATCAATTCCCTGGATTCCCCTTCGCTTTATCCAGGCTTGCTTGGGTAACAGAATAGTGCGCTGTCACCGGCGTCGGCTCGAAAGGTTTGTTATGTGCCATTCTTGGGCTCGAATTCTACGGGATTCTTTGACTTCCTTATTCTTTCCGAGCCGCCTAGGCTAAGGTTAGCTATCGATTTGACAATTCGTAAATCTGCAACACTACGATGATAATCTCGAAATTTGTTCTCAATGTCCTTATCGACGAATGTCGTTACGCACTGGGCATCGCCTGCTATGGATAGCATCTCCGGTTTAATATCAATCTGGTTGCCAGCAACAAACGTTCGCACAATAACTTGAAACGTCATTGGCTTTTTGTGGTCAAGATGCGATTCGTATGACGCCACTTTCTCGCCAGTAACGTCACACGCCACTTTACCTTCGCTATCTCTATGCGCTTCGAAGTGGTGCTTTTTGGCCCTCTGTAATTCCTCTTGCACCGCCTCTCTACAGGCCTCTGCGAATTCCTGATATAGCGACTTTCTTTTTGAATCTACGCAAGTGATATAAGAAAAGTCGGTGCGGCTTCCGTCCTCTCGCTCCAGCCAAAAGCAGCTAGTACCTTTATCGGTCTGCGCTTTAAAAAAGCGCTTTACCCCGCAACCGATTTTCTCCGGCGCTTCTGGGTGACGCTCTAGCAGATTATGCAGATGCTCAGCATCCTCGTCGTTAATATTCTGGCTATTCCGATACCGCGCGAGCATTTCCCTGAAGAATTGCTTCGCACCCTTCTTGAACTTGAAGGTCACGGCGCCGATCGTTACGTTTTCTCTAGCCATTTGTTACAGACTGGATGGCGCACAACGGAGCGCGAGTTAAGCGGTGTCCCTTGACGAGGGAGAAAGACGAAGTCTATCGACCGGTCATAGGGGCGAAGCCGCAAGCGTAGCGCCGCAGTGCCGCTCCAACGACAGTTGGACGGCGTGCAGCGCCGGACACTCGACGTTAGACAACTTGCTCCGGGGTTGCCGCGCGCTTAGCGCCGTCGCGATGCGCCTAAGTCTGTGACCCTATCCATGCTCATCTCACGTTCTAAAAGCTGCGGAGGCGACATGCGTGTTTAAGACCTGACCCCGTGCTTTCTTAGGCGATTCAAATACAAGCAAAGACGCCTTCCCACTGACTGCGAACTGCCCAATCGCGGCGTATTCGACCATCTATCCCTCGTGCTCCTCAAGCTTTAGCCGGACTGAGCTTAATAACGGCACCTGTGTCCACAGCGATCTAGCCAATCCGTCGAGTCCAGGAAACAGTGAGGCGCTAGTCATGTTCACACGATCAAGATAGACCAAGGCTTCAGATCTAATTCGTTTGTCTATTTCGATTCTAATTAGATTCGCGCTAAGGTTGCCAAGGGCGCTTAGGTTTTCAATAAATGACTTCGAGATATCCCCTGGACAGAGAAAAAGCCCCTTCTGGATAGTCAGCCTCTCATTAAGTTTGAAAGGATTGACTGGATATACAAATGGAATAGGTGTATCCCTCATAAATAGTTGAGAAAATGCTTCTGCACTAGACTCTCGGTTATCTACGTACATCCGCAATACTTCTACTAGGTCAACTTTTTCCAAAAGGTCACGAGTTTGTGTTACTACCCAGTCATGATTTAACGCCCATATCACGTGTTTACCCGTCTCGCCGGTCTTCTCGAACGCAAAATAAGCTGCCACGTAAAAAGAGTAAGTCCAATCTAAAAGGCGTGTAGGAGCACCGTAGTGTTGCATCAGCGCAAGCCACTCTAAGTTATCATCAAGTATGGGAGAATACATCGGACTATAGAAATGGAACCGCCGAGCAAACTCCCGGATGAGCCTTTTCTCCAGGGCAAGAACCTTATCCGGCTCTAACTTACAGCCATTACAAGCTCTCTCAAGACTCGTTTTTAACGGCCAACCACCTGGCTGTCCCCTAAACACCCAAGTGTCTTCCTCGCTATAAAACCTTTTATACAGTTCGAGCAGTTCATTCCAAGCAGTTATGCTAGGTTGCTCTTTCATCATAATACAAAATCAACTTTATCGACCTAGAAAACCCTAGTGCTTTGTGCTTTTTTTAAGCCTAGCTAGAATTCGACACTCATAGGTGTCTAACCCAATCAACGGATTGGTGTATAATCACGGCGGTCATCATATAACCGCTTGATTGGGAACTCCACAATGCCAAGGAATGCACTCGAGGGAGTTTTTAGCGCGCCCGTCACCAACAAACCGCGTCTCGATCACGTGCGGTAGCGAAGCTATCCACCTGAGCCAGGAATTGCAGCTTGTATTTCGCGCTGAACTCGTCGCGTTGCTTTCGCTACTCTTTCTAGATCCGCGACCGGGATCGCAGGCATCTCATTTCCAGTCGCGGATCAATCAGCTTCACCGCTGAGCTCTTCATGCTTTCATCCTTCCCGCCCTGTCATAGCTTTGTCAAGCGCCTTTTTTTCTCTTAGTTATTCCCCATACCGAATCTTTCACACTTGATTTTATCGAAAAGCAAGTATGCTTGAGGGCATGGACAGAGTGTATTGATTCGTG